>NZ_JBEZKL010000046.1:0-55086 GCF_040704695.1 Streptomyces sp. NPDC048411 | reverse complement strand
GAGGTAGCCGCCGTGGTAACACTCCGGGACGGTGCACGGACCACTGCCGATCAGCTGCGCGACTACGCCATCGGCGGGCCCGGCCTGAGTCAGCCCTCCGAGGGGGCGGCGGTGGCCTGCTCCTCCAACAGCCAGTTGAGGACGACAGGGAGCACGGACAGCGCATCGAAGTGCGCCGCCGCGGGCTCCAGCACCGCGGTGGCGCCCGGGATCTGCCCGGCCAGCCAGCGGGAGTGCCCGACCGGTGAGAAGACGTCCTTCTCGCCGTGCCACAGCATCACGGGGCCGGTGATGTCCGCCGGGTCGAAGCCCCATGGGTTGCAGAGCGCGATCGCGTCGTCGATCCATCCGTACGCCGAAGTGCGCAGCCCCTCACTGTAGTTGCGCAGCAGCATGGAACGGATTCCGGCGTCGTTGACGATGACCCGGTCGGAGTCGGTCAGCTCCCGGCGGAGATCGTCGAGGAGCTTGACCGGATCCTGTCTGATCACTGCCGACCGGGATATGAAGGACTCCGCGAGCCCGTCCGGGTCGGCCACCGCCGTGGAGTACGCCAGCACATTGGAGGCGGCCATCCCGTCGAACCAGTCCAGTCCGTCCGCGCCCCGGGGGGCGAGCCCGACCAGAGCGGCGGTACGGGTGACCCGGTCCGGCATCAGTGCGGCGCACGCCAGGGCATGTGGTGCGCCGCCGGAACGGCCCACCACGGCGAACCGTTCCAGCCCGAGCGAGTCCGCGATGGCCCGCACATCCTCCACAACGTCCGCCACGCAGCGGCCTGCCAGCCGGTCGGAGCCGCCGTAGCCCGGCCGGTCGTAGGTGATGAGCTGTGTCTTGCGCTGGTACAGCACCATGCCGCGCGGCGCCGGACCGAGCCGGCTGCCGGGCATTCCGTGGAGCAGGAAGACCGGTCTCCCCCGCGGGTCGCCCAGACGCTCCACCATCAGATGCCGCCCGTCCCTTGCGCGCACCCGATTGCGCACTCCGCGCCTCCTCCACTCCGTGCGGGCACCGAGTACCCGACTTTCTTCACCAATTCGATGATGGCCCATCAAAGTCCTTGGGCGGAACGGAAATTGAGGTAAATCAATAGCGAATACCGGACAGGTCCAGCCCTCGCCGATTGTCGCCGCCCGGTCGCACGGTGTGTTCGCAGATGGAACCGACGTGGTGCGACTTCAGGCAGGTGAACGAGGTGAGGGCGAAACGGTGTGATCGTGTGTGCGTCCTGAAATCGACCTTGCGTGCTATCTGACCGGTGCGATGAAGCCGGGAGCGTCCGGCGGCCACTGTGTCCTCGATCGCCGGACGGGCTTGAGTGTGCCGGGCGGGCTTGGTACGTCGGCCCGTCCGGCGGGTCCGTCGGTTGTGCGCCCGTGACGGCGCAGACGACCCGCCGCGGGCAGTTGGCAGCCGCAGGCGGGCGGTGGCGTTCGCGGATTCCCGGTCCTGCCGACAGCACCGCCGCGCCCTTCACCTTCGGGATGGCCTGGCTGACCCGTATCGCGCTGAGGCGCGCTCTGGGAAACGGGATCTGACAAGTACGAAGACACCATCCTGCCCACCGGCGGATTTGTTGATGCGCGCCGCCTGCTCTTCGCCCTCGGCCGCCGGGACTTTCTGGGCGCTTTGCCCCTTTCGAGAAGCCCCCTTTCCACCTCGCAGGACCGGTCCGCCACCGGCCACGTTCGAGTCCCGTACGTACACGGCCGCGTGACCGGCAGGGCGGACGACCGGGAGCGGATCACCAAGCCCGCCGGACGGATCGGCGAAGGCGAGGTCGAAACTGTCCGCAGGATGACCGACAAGATCGCCGACATCCTCGACGAACTGGGCGGTGGGCGCGCGCGGCCTATCGCCGCGTCTCAGCGACCAGGGGCAGAATGCCGGGGAACTGCTCGGCATGGGCGACGAGTTCAAGCACGAGGCGGCCGCGGCCGACCCGGTCCGCAAGGTGATCTACCTGACCGAGGACGAGACCAACGGCTGCTTCTACCGCTTCATCCCGACGACCTGGGGCAACCTGTCCTCCGGCACGCTCCAGGTACTGAAGGCCGGCACCGCCACCTCCGGCTCGTTCACCTGGGCGACCGTGCCGGACCCGGACGGCGCCCCGACCGTGACCCGTGACCAGGTCTCCGGCGCCAAGCGGTTCAACGGCGGTGAGGGCTGCCACTATTCGAACGACACCGTCTGGTTCACCACTAAGGGCGACAACCGCGTCTGGCAGGTCAACCTGGCCACGAACACCTATGAACTCGCCTACGACGACTCGCTGGTGGTGGGCGGCGGTGCCCCGCTGACCGGTGTCGACAATGTCACCGGCTCCTCCTCCGGTGACCTGTTCGTCGCCGAGGACGGCGGCAACATGGAGATCTGCATCATCACGCCCGACGACGTGGTGGCTCCCTTCCTGCGGATCACCGGCCAGTCCGCCTCCGAGATCACCGGACCGGCCTTCTCGCCCGACGGCAAGCGGCTGTACTTCTCCAGCCAGCGCGGTACGACCGGCAGCTCGTCCGCCGGCATCACGTACGAGGTGACCGGTCCCTTCCGGGCGTAGGCTCCTCCGGCTGGGCGGTGCCTCTCAACACGGCGGCGCCCAGCGGCGTCACCCTGCGGCACGGCGTTGCCGTGCCGCAGGGTGATTACCAGGCCCGCCTCTCGCAGTGTGATCGTGCTCTTTGAGCCGGCGGCATCCGACGGGGTCAGCCGGCCCAGACCTCGGCCTCGTCGGCCGGGACGGTGGTGGCGAGCTTCAGCTCCTTGCGGGCGGCGACCGTCTTGCCCGGGTCGATACCGGCGAAGGCCTTGTCGTAGGCGAGGTAGAAGGCGTCCGTGTCACCGGCCGAGGCGGCCTTTTCCCACGCACCGGCGGTCTCCTCCAACCGTGCACGGAGCTTGACGGTCTCCGGCTGCTGGATGCTCTTCAAGGCCGTGACGTGGGTGCCGAGCGCGGCGGTAACGGCTTTGGCCTGCTTCTTGTAGCCGGCGAAGTCGTCCTCGACATGCTCTGCTTCGGGCTGGTTCGCCCACAGGGCCTCGTAGACGGCGTTCGAACCCTTCAGGTACGCGAGCTGGTCGGCGTTCAGGGGCTCGCTCTTCAGTGAACCGGAGAACGTGCCCTCTTCCTTGGTGTACGTGCAGCTCACGGCCCGATCGCCCGTCGCCCAGCTCTCCTTGGTGGGGGAGTAGTAGTAGACGTCGACGCCCTTGGGCAGGGCCCAGGCGTCGGGGGTGAACTTCTGCGCCTCGGCCGGGCATCGCTCGTCGGCGATCTGTGCTGTTTTGTCCTCGCCGGGGTACGCCGACTGCCCGTCGATCTTGAAGTCCCCGACGACCTGGCCCTTGTGCGGCTCCTTGCACGGCACGACCTCGACGCTGAACTCCTCACCCTTGGACGCCCCGTTGTTCGGGTTGTAGCAGTCGCCGATCGCGAGCGAGAAGACCGATCGTTGGCGGACCACTTTCTTGGCGCCGGTCTTTGCGCTGTCGAGGGCTTCGGAGCATCCCACCGCTCCGACCGAGATCAGGGCTACGACAGCGGATATACCGCGCAGGGAACGGGATGTGGCACCGAGAGACATGACGTGGGCATCCTCAAACGGAAGGGTGGTGAACAGGTGTGCGCATCGTATGGCATGTCAGTGACAGTGCTGTGCGCAGGCACTTTGGTGCACCGGCGGTGGTGGTGCAGGAGATATCCGGACGGTGACGGTGCCTACCGCGAGCGCCGCGGCCGCTTTCGTAGCCTGCTTGTCGACCGGTTCCTTCGGGAACTCGTCGCTGCCCTACCCGCGGGCCGTGCGCGAGGCCGGTGGGGAGGCGGTACGCACGATCGCGCCCGCCGGTAGCTTTCCTCGAAGCGACGCAGGATGTAGCTGCGCTGCGGTGGGCGACCGCTCCAATAGAAGGGCTTGCTGCGAATCGCCGCGTGCAGCGTGGGCAGATCGAACAGTTGCGGGCCGCTCCCTGGCTGGAGGGTGGCGACGGGGACCCGAAGGGTGGGCCGCCCAGGGTGTTGGGGTTGCCTGCGGGGCTATGTCGCGGCGCAACTGCGCGGAAGGGACGCGGTCCAGGTCAGAACGGTGTGGAGCGGACTCTCCACCCCCGCGGTACCGGTCCGGGCGACCGCTCAGGTACTGGTCGAGGTCATCAACGACGCCCGTGACGACCTGCTCGCCATGGCCTATGCAGTCCGCCCCTGTCCGGCGCTGACGCAGGCCCTGACCGGGGCCACAGCCAGAGGCGTGCATACGCATGTGGTGGTCGAGACACTGGCCGCGCGCGCGGTCTCCTCTCTGGCCGCGAACCGGCCGGCGCTTTCGCGACGTGCGGCGCGGCTGCCGGAACACGCCTCAGGTGGGTGCCGAGTTGCCGGGGACCGTCTCCGTGCGCGTCGCCTCCGCATCGTCCTGCCTGCGGCGCATGGCGAGCAGCAGGGTGAGCGCCGTGCCGACGACCGCCCACGCGGACAGCACCAGCAGCGGTCCGGTCACCGCGTTGCCCTTGAAGTACGCGATCGAGCGTGCCACCCAGGTCCCCGCACCCGGTGGCAGCGCGGGGCCGATCGCCCGCCAGAAGTCCGGAAGCATCGGCAGCGGGAAGGCGCCGCCCGCGCTCGGGTTGCCCGCGATCACGATGATCAGGACGGCCAGGCCGATGCCGACGATGCCGGTGAGCGCCTGCAGGGCGAGTGTGATCATGCCGACCGCGAAGACGACCAGGGCGCCCAGCCCGGACAGGGCCCATATGCTTCCGGGCAGGGCGCCGAGGATCGGTCCGATGATGATCGCGCCGCCGATCCCGCCTGCGATCGAGTACAGCGCCATGACGCCGGTCCGGATCAGTGCCCGTTCGAGGTTGGCCGGCCGGGAGCCCGCGCTGATCGCGAGGATCGAGGCACAGAGATAGCCGCCGACGCACCAGCCGACGACCAGATAGAAGGACGAGAGCCCGTCGAAGTCCTGGTCGGAAGCCGGTGCCACGTCGATGGATCTGACCGTGCGCCGCTGGGTCAGACCGACCTTCTCCATGATCGCGGTCAGTGAGCTTGCCAGCGCCGCTCCGCCGCCGGAGGCGACCAGGACGGTGTCGGTCGAGCCGGCCGGGCTGACGATCAGGGCCCCGTCGATGTCGCGGTTCAGGACCTGCTCGCGGGCCGTGGCCGCGTCGCTGATCGTGCGCGGGTCCAGTGGGCCGCCGGGGAGGTTCTTCAGCTCGGTGACGAGTTGCGCGGACATCTGCTGGGGTGCGACCACCCCGAAGGGGACGTCCGTCGGCTTCGGGGCGTGCAGTGCCCCGATGTAGGACCCGATGAACAGCAGCTGCAGCGCGAGCACGCCGATGACGAGCAGTGCGGCCCGTGGAGTGACGGCCTTCTTCACCTCGTCGGCGAAAGTCATGCCCCCACGGTCCGGGGTGTCCCCTGTCTGCGCAGGTGGGGCTGGGCCGAATGGCTGCCCGGCCCGCCCGGCGGATGACCCGTGCCCGGCGCGCATCGCTGCGCAGCACGCTGCTGGTTTTCCTGCCGGCCCCTTGTGTGCGAAGAGTTCCCTCGGGGTGACGGTGAGTCCCGGCGGAGTTGTGGTGAGCCGCTGTGTGGAATGCCACGGAATGGCTCACACGTTCGAATCACATCATCGTCCGAGGTCGATGGGGGTTAGAGTAATCGAACGAGCGTACGGTGAATGTATCGGGCGAAAGGCTCAAATGGGGTGAAGTGATGGAGGTGCGGCATGGCGGGTTACGCGCATCTGCACGTCGCGTCCGGATACTCCGCCCGCTACGGTGCCGCCCATCCCGAGCACCTCGTCCGGCGAGCGGCTGAGCGCGGCACGACGGCGCTCGCGCTCACCGACCGGGACACGGTCACCGGTGCCGTACGGTTCGCGAAGGCCTGCGCCGGAGCCGGGATCCGGCCGATCTTCGGCATCGATCTTGCTGTGGAGGCCGTCGCACCCCCTCCTCCGGTGCAGCGCCGCCGCACCCCGGCGCGCGGTGGCGCCCACGTCGTGGAGTCGCCCCTGCGAGTGGTGCTGCTCGCGCGGAACCGGACGGGATGGGCACGGCTGTGCCGCATCACGTCGGCCGCGCACGCGGGCACGGCAGGCGGCGCGGCCCCGGTGATGGTGCCGTGGGAGGCGCTGCGTGAGTACGGCGGTCCCGGTCTGATCGTGCTGCTCGGACCGCTCTCGGAGCCGGTACGGGCGCTGAGGGCAGGCCGGGAGGACGTCGCGGCGAAGCTGCTGGCGCCGTGGCGGGAGATCTTCGGCAGCGGCGTGCGGCTGGAGGCTGTCCTGCACAGGCGGGCCGGTACGGGCCCGGGATCGCTGCGGCTGGCCGCCCGCACCCTGGCGCTGGGGGACCGTACCGACACCACCGTCGTGCTCTCCAATGCCGTCCGCTATGCCGACCCGGAGCAGCACCGGCTCGCCGACGTCCTTGATGCCGCGCGGCTGCTGCGCCCCATCGACCGGCGTTGTCTGGACAGCGGGCAGCGTTGGCTCAAGGACGAAGGAGCGATGGCGCGTATTGCGCAGTTGATCGCCGAGTGTGCCGGAGCGGACGCCCGGCGGGCAGACCGTTTGCTGGCGGACACCGCTGCCACGGCGGCCGAGTGCTCCGTCGATCCCAAGGCGGACCTGGGGCTGGGCACACCGCACTTCCCGGAACCGGCAGCGCTCGGAGTCGAGCCGGGAACGGGCGGCGTGGCACAGTTTCTGCGTCGCCAGTGCGAGGCCGGCATGGTCCGGCGAGGCCTGGACCGTGACCAGGCGGCGCTCGATCGGCTGGACGAAGAGCTCGGCGTGATCTCCGAGTTGAACTACGACTCGTACTTCCTCGCCGTCGGCCAGGTCGTGGCCGACATCCGGGAGCTGGGCATCAGGGTCGCGGCCCGCGGCTCGGGCGCCGGTTCGATGGTCTGCCACGCGCTGGGCATCGCCACGGCCAACCCGCTCGATCACCACCTGCTGTTCGAACGCTTCCTGAGCGTGCGACGGGCGTCGCTGCCCGACATCGACATCGACGTGGAGTCCGCCAGAAGGCTGGAATGCTACGACGCGATCTTCGCCCGGTTCGGCACCGAGCGGGTGGCGGTCACCGCGATGCCCGAGACCTACCGGGCCCGCCGGGCGCTGAGGGACACCGGCCTCGCGCTGGGGATCGCACCGGCGGACGTCGACCGGATCGCCAAGAGCTTCCCGCACCTGCGGGCGTCGGACATCACCAGCGCACTCGCCGAACTGCCCGAACTGCGTCAACTGGCGGCCGAAGCGAAACGGTACGGGCCGTTGTGGGAGCTCGCCGAGGGCCTCGACTCCCTGGTTCACGGCATGGCCATGCACCCCTGCGGAGTGATCATCAGCGACGCGACGCTCCTGGACCGGCTGCCCGTGCAGCCCACCCCCCAGGGCAACTATCCGATGGCGATGGCGGCCAAGGAGGAGATCGAGGCGCTGGGCAACATCAAACTGGACGTTCTGGGCGTGCGGATGCAGTCCGCGATGGCCCACGCCGTCGCCGATATCGAACGGGTGACCGGCAACCGTATCGATCTGGACGATCCACGGCAGGTGCCGCTCGACGACGTCTTCGCGTTCAAACTCATTCAGGAGAGCCAGACCATTGGGCTGTTCCAGCTCGAATCGCCCGGCCAGCAGGATCTTCTCTCGCGTCTGCAGCCCCGTGACCCGCAGGACGTCATCGCCGACATCAGCCTCTTCCGCCCCGGACCGGTTGCCGGGGGGATGCCCGAGCGCTACATCGCCGCACGTCATGGCGGTACACCGGCCTACGCCCACCCGGACCTCGAACCCGTGCTCGCCGACACCTACGGCGTGACCATCTGGCACGAGCAGATCATTGAGACGCTGTCGGTGCTGACCGGCTGCGATCGCGCTCTGGCCGAGGTCGCCCGGCGGGCTCTCGGTGACAAGGCGCGACTGCCCGGAATCAAGGACTGGTTCCACCGCCGGGCGGCCGCCCGCGGTTACAGCCCTGCGGTCCGGGACCAGGTGTGGAAGACCGTCGAGGCCTTCGGCGCCTACGGCTTCTGCCGGGCGCACGCGGTCGCCTTCGCCGTACCGGCTCTGCAGAGCGCCTGGCTCAAGGCGCACTACCCGGCTTTCCTGCTGGCCGGCCTCCTCGAACACGACCCCGGTATGTGGCCCAAGCGCGTCATCGTCGCCGACGCCCGCCGACGCGGCGTCCCGGTCCTGTCCGTCGACGTCAACCACTCCAGGACGAAGCACACCGTGGAGCGGGCCGACGGGGAGCAGTGGGGCGTGCGGCTCGCGCTGTCCGCGGTGCGCGGCATCAGCGAGGAGGAATGCGCGCGGATCGAGGAGGCCCAGCCGTACGGATCGCTGTCGGACTTCTGGCAGCGGGCCCGGCCCAGCCGACCGGTCGCCGAACGCCTCGCGGAGATCGGCGCCCTGGACTCCCTGCACGACGGGCACCTCACCCGGCGGGATCTGTTGCTGCAGATCGTCGAACTCCACCGGCAGTCCCGCGCCCGGTCCGCGAGCAAGGGCCAGTTGCCCATCGACGTGGAGGCGGTCGGCGGAGCGGAGCCGAGCGGTCTGCCGGAGATGACCGGACGCGAAGCCCTCAGCGCGGAGCTGAACGCGCTCGGCATCGACGTCTCCAGGCATCTGATGGAGCACCATCACCGGCTGCTGCGGGAGATCGGTGCCACCGACGCGGCGCATCTGGCCGGAGCCCGTCCAGGCGGGCAGGTTCTCGTCGCCGGGGTACGGGCATCGACGCAGACCCCGCCGATCGCCAGCGGCAAGCGCGTCATCTTCGTCACCCTGGAGGACGGCTCCGGCCTGGTCGACCTGGCCTTCTTCGAGGACTCCCACCCTGCCTGCGCGTACACCGTCTTCCACAGCGGGCTGCTGCTGGTCCGCGGCACGGTCCAGGTGCGCGGCACCCGCCGCACCGTCGTCGGCACCATGGCCTGGGACCTGGACCGGATCGCCGTGGCCCGTCGCGATCACGGCCCCGAAGCGGCTCTCTCCCTGCTTGGAGTCAGCCATCCGCAACCGACCCCCGCGCAGCCGCGGCGCACCCTGGCCAACGGCACGACAGGCGCCCGACTGCATCCCTATGCCGACCTGCAGCCCGCCGGCAGCGGTTCAGCCGATCTGAGAAAGCTCGGCTACACCAGCCCAGGGAGCGCAGGATGACCACACGCCGACGGCACATCGCCCACCTGCACCTGCACCTGCACGCCCTGCCGTGCGAAGGACGGTACGCGGACGCGATCGACCTGCTGACCGGTATCACCCCTCATGTGCAGGCGGTGTCGCCCGATGCCGTCCAGCTCGACCTGACGTCCGCGCTCAGGTACTTCGACCTCACCCCGTACGACGTGGTTCAGCTGGCGAAACTCAGACTGCTGGCCTTGTACGGCATCGAGAGCAGTGCGGGGCTCGCCGGCAACCGCATGCTGGCCACCATGGCGGCCGACGCGTCCGCGCCGGGACACACCACCTGGGTTCCCGCCGAACAGGCCGCTGCCTGGCTGCGCCCCCGACCGGTCACCGCGCTGCCCGGAATCGGCCGCGCCACCGCGGCCACGCTCGGCCGATACGGCCTGCACACCATCGGCCAGGTCGCCGACGTGCCCCCGGCGACCCTGCAACGCATTCTCGGCGTCGGCCAGGCCCGGCTGCTGACCGAGCGGGCCCGCGGCCATGATCCCCGCCCGGTCGTCCCGCTGGAACCGGCGGCACATCTGATGGCCGATCTCGTGCTCGACCAGGACTGTCTCGACCCGGTGCGGCATCACCGTGCCGTCCTGGGACTCGCCGACCGGATCGGCCAACGCCTGCGCGGTGAAAGCCAGGTCACCGGCCGCCTCACGCTCACGGTGCGGTACGCCGACCGCAGCTCCACCACGCGTACGTGCACGCTGGCGGAACCCACCGACCACTCGCCCGCCCTCGTCACGGCTGCTCTGGGCCTGCTGACCGCTCTCGGGCTGCAGCGCGCAAGAGTTCGTGCCTTCGTGATCCGCGCCGACGACCTGCGGCCGGCCGACGGGGCTCACCGCCAACTCTCCCTGGACCCCGGCGATGACCGCGCCCGTGCCGCCGAAGCCGCCGCGGACCGGGCCCGCCGCCGCTTCGGGTCCGAGGCCGTACGTCCAGCCGCTCTGGCCGGCGAGCGACTTGAACCTCGGCGATGAGCCGATCCCCGGACCCGGATGCCGTGGAACGGACAGCAGCGGTTTCGATCAGGCTGGCCGCCGCGGCGCTCGCGACACGGTCCAAGGGCGGCGATGCGGCCCTCTCCGTACGTGCACGAGGGACCCCACCCGTATGGCATGGGTGGGGCCCTCGTACCGTGCTTCCATGACCGCCGACACATCCGACGAGATCCGCCTCGCCGCTCCGGCCGACGTCCCCGCCGTACGGGCCGTCACCGACGCCGCGTACCAGCACTACATCGCGCGCATCGGCGTCGTCCCCGCACCCATGCGTGCGGATCATGCGGCAGATGTGGCGGCCGGCCGGGTGTACGTGACGGGAGACCCGGACATCATCGGCGTCCTGGTCCTCGTCCCGCACGAGGACCACCTTTTCCTGGAGTCCGTCGCCGTCCACCCGGACGCGGCCGGCCGGGGAGTCGGCCGACGGCTGCTCGCGTTCGTGGACGCGCACGCCCGCGGCCTCGGCCTTCCCGAGATCCGCCTCTACACCAACGCGCTGATGTGGGAGAACCAGAAGATCTACCCGCGCTACGGGTACGAACTGGTGGAGCGGCGCGTGGACGGCGTCTACGACAGGTTCCACTACCGCAAGCGGCTGACCCGCTGACCCGCTGACCCGCTGACCCGCTGACCGGACGACCGACTGATCGACTGTGTCAGTGCTGGCTGAGACGATCGACGCATGACGACGATCGACTGGGACTCAGCCGCCGACTCCTTCGACGAGGAGCCCGACCACGGGCTGCTCGATCCGGTGGTCCGGCACGCTTGGGCGCAGCGCCTGGAGAACTGGCTGCCCGGGGGCCGCTCCGAGGTGCTCGACCTGGGGTGCGGCACCGGAAGTCTGGCGCTGGTCGTCGCCGGGCAGGGCCACCGGGTCACCGCGGTCGACCGGTCGCCGCGCATGGTCGAGCAGGCGCGGGCCAAGCTCGCCGGGACAGGCACCGAGGTGCTCGTCGGGGACGCGGCCCGACCACCGGTCGGAAAGCAGCAGTTCGACGTGATCATGGCCCGCCATGTGGTGTGGCTGCTGCCCGATCCCGAGGCCGCTCTGCGCCACTGGTTCGGTCTGCTACGGCCCGGCGGACGGCTGCTGCTGATCGAGGGGGTGTGGGGTGGGGTGGGCCTCTCCGCCGAGCGATTGACGGCGCTGCTCACCCCGTTCACCGAGCGCATCCACCACGAGCGGCTCTCCGGCGACCCGAACCTGTGGGGCAAACAGGTCGACGACGACCGGTACGCGCTGGTGGTGCGCGCCGAGCCGCCGCACCGGCACACCGAGATCGTCGATGTGCATCTGATCCTGCGCCGCGGCCCCGACGTCCTGCTCGCCCGCCGCTCCGGCACGGGATACGCGGACGGGCTGTTCAACGGTCCGTCCGGACACGTGGAGGACGGCGAGGACGTCCGCGAGGCGATGATCCGCGAGGCCGCCGAGGAGATCGGTCTCGTACTGGATCCGGACGAGCTGCGGGTCGCCCTGGTCATGCAGCACTGCGGTCCCGGCGGCAGTCCCCGGACCGGCTGGTTCTTCGAGGCGGAGTACGACCCCGCCCGTCCGCCGTACAACCGCGAACCGGAGAAGTGCTCGGAGCTCGCCTGGTTCCCGCTGGACGCCCTGCCCGACGACATGGTCGCGTACTGCCGTGCGGGGCTGGACGGTTACCGGGCGGGGGAGCACTTCCTGATCCACTGGCACGAGGACGGCGACACCGTGGCGTACCAGCCGCACGGCATCCGCCGCGCGGTGCCGCTGCAGTCCGGCGGGTCCGGCACCGGCGGGGTGCACCACATCGAGCTGTGGGTGCCCGACCTGGCGGTGGCCGAGGCGGGGTGGGGCTGGCTCCTCGGTGAGCTGGGCCATGTCCCGTACCAGAGTTGGGAGCACGGCCGCAGCTGGCGGCGCGGTGACACCTATCTGGTGATCGAGCAGTCACCCGCCCTGGCCCCGGGACCGCACGACCGGCTCCTCCCCGGCCTCAACCACCTGGCGTTCCACGTCCGGGACCGGGCCACGCTGGACGCGCTCGTGGCGCGGGCCCCGGAGCACGGCTGGCGGCTGCTGTTCGCGGACCGCCATCCGTACGCGGGCGGCGACGGGCACTGCGCCGCCTACTTGGAGGACGCAGCGGGGTACGAGGTGGAGCTCGTGGTGCGTTAGCGCCCGTCGCCGGACGGGCGCGACGGTGCCAGCAGACCCGTGAGCCCGCCCGCGAGGGCGAGGCCCTCCAGCTCGTCCAGCGCCCGGCGGGCGGCATCCGCCGCGTCGGGATCGTGTGCGGCCAGCCCGCTCTCCTCGAACTCGTCCTCGTCCAGCCGCAGTACGGAGGAGCCGTCCGCGGGCACCCACAGATCGAGATCCAGGTCCTCGACCCGCAGCTCCCCGTCGCCCAGCACCGCGGGCCGGGTGATGTCGCAGTACCAGCCCTTCAGCGTCCCCTCGCCGGTGCGGACCTCCTTCACCGCGAACCACCGGTCGCGCCAGTAGTGCTCGGTGAAGACATCACCCGGCTCGAACCGTACGAAGCCGAAGTCGCGCACGCCCGGCGCGGCCCACGGTGCGGTCACCGTCACCCGGGTGCCGTCGTCGCCCACGAGCTCCGCCGGGTAACGGATCTTCGTCCGCCCCGCCTTGACCAGGACGACCTCAACCGATGTTGTGGACATGCCGCACCTCCGTGGCGCAGATCCGGTAGCCGAACCATGCGTTGATGGCCAGCATCGGGCCGTTGTCCGCGTCATTGCCGGTGTACGCGTCCGTGTAGCCGGCCGCGCGTGCGCGGTGCAGCGAGTCGGTCTTGACGAGCTTCGCCAGACCCCGGTTGCGATACGCCCTACGGGTGCCGGTCATCCCCGACCAGTAGCGGGTCAGACCGTCGGTGTTCGCCGCGCTGAAGGCTGCCACCTCGCCGTCCACCACAGCGACCGAGGTGAGCTCCCGGTCCAGACCGGGGTTGTTCCAGGTGTTCCGCAGCCAGTCCTCGTAGTCCGAGAGTTCGGCCGGGGTGTCGCTCGGTTCGTCCGCCGTGGCCTCCGCGTCCGCCTCGAACAGGGGCCGCGGGTCGTCCGCGAAGTCCGCGGCGGTCCGCAGCTCCACACCGGACGGAGGATTCTGACGGGGCGGCAGCGTGCCGTGTGCGAGGTCGAGATGGAGGAAGTGCGCCGGACGGCTCGGCGTGTACCCGCGCTTCTCGGCGAAGACCCGGTTCGCCGGCTCGTCGAGCACCCAGGTGTAGATGGCGACAGCCCCCGCCCCGGCCAGATACTCCTCGGCGGTGCGCACCAGCAGCGAGCCTGCCCCGCGACCCACCCGGTGGGGGTGCGTGTACGGATTGCAGAAGCCCTGGCCGGGCTCCGGGCTGTCATGGGCGAAGCCGACCTGAGCGGTGCCGATGATCTCCCCGTCCTCCTCGGCGACCAGCAGCCTGTACCGCTTGTCGGGATGGGCGTTGGCCTGTTCGAAGGCAACCTGCTCAGGGGTCGTCACCATGTACGGAAGTGCGGCGCGCCGCACCTGTACCCACGCCTCGGCGTCGGTGGGCACGAAGTCGCGAACGATCACAGTCATGCGGTGGACGTTACGGGGAGGACCGGCCAGGCCGCCTCCGAATTTCCGGCGGTGGGGGAGAATCGGGCCGTGACTTTGAAGATCGCTCTCGATCCCGACTCCGGCACCGCCCCGTACGAGCAACTGCGCACGCAGATCTCCGAACTGGCGCGGTCCGGGACGCTGCCCGTCGGCTACAGACTCCCGACCGTACGCGGCTTCGCCGAGGAACTCGGCCTCGCCGCGAACACGGTGGCCAAGGCGTACCGGGCCCTGGAGGCGGACGGGGTGATCGAGACCCGCGGACGGAACGGTACGTTCGTCGCTGCCGCGGGGGATGCGGCGGAACGGAAGGCCGCGGAAGCGGCGCGGGAGTACGCGGACCAGGTGAGGCGGCTCGGGTTGTCGCGCGCGACGGCGGCGTCGCTGGCGCAGGATGCGGTGCGGGCGGCGTACGAGGAATGACCGCGGCCGTCCGGTCCGGTGGCCGTTCGTGTCCTCAAGGGTGCGAGAACCAAGCCCGTCCGGCGATCGAGGGCAGACAGGCTTACGGCCTCCACCGCGACAGAGAGCCCACTCCCTGTCCCGGGCGGCCGTTACGGGCGGAACCCTCAGAGATACAGCCCCGCGTCCGCCCCCGCGTCCTGCTTCGGCACCGAGGCAGGACCGGTGCCGCGGCGCAGCGCGTACAGCTCGGCCAGTGTCGCGCCCTCCCGGCGGAGCCCTTCCTCCGTGCCCAGCCAGGCCACCGCCTCCTGGCGTGTCAGTGAGCCCACCTCGATGCGGGCCAGGCAGCGGCCGGGCCTGACGACCGCCGGGTGGAGCCGCTCCAGGTCCTCATTGGTCGTCACGCCCACCAGCACATTGCGACCCTGGCCCAGCAGACCGTCGGTGAGGTTCAGCAGCCGGGACAGCGCCTGGCCCGCGGTGTGCTTGGCCTCGCCGCGGATCAGTTCGTCGCAGTCCTCCAGGAGCAGCAACCGCCACCTGCCCTTCGCCGTGCCGTCGTCCTCGCCGATCGCGATGTCCATCAGATAGCCGACATCGTTGAAGAGCCGCTCCGGGTCGAGTACGCAGTCGACCTGGCACCAGTCCCGCCAGGACCGGGCCAGCGTGCGCAGCGCGGACGTCTTGCCGGTGCCGGGCGGGCCGTGCAGCAGGAGCAGTCGGCCCGCGATGTCGTCCGGTGTCACCTTCATCAGCCGGTCCATGGCCTCGGCCACCGGCGCCGTGTAGTTGCTGCGCACCTCGTCCCAGGTACCGGCGGCGATCTGCCGGGTGGTGCGGTGCGGGCCGCGGCGCGGCGAGACGTACCAGAAGCCCATCGTCACGTTCTCGGGCTGTGGCTCCGGTTCGTCCTGGGCACCGTCCGTCGCCTGGTCGAGGATCTTCTGCGCCAACTCGGCGGTGGTCGCGGTGACGGTGACGTCGGCGCCGCGGTTCCACCGCGAGATGAGCAGCGTCCAGCCCTCTCCCTCGGCGAGGGTTGCGCTGCGGTCTTCGTCGCGGGCGGCGCGCAGCACCTTGGCGGCAGGCGGCAGCAGCGTCGCCCCGGACTTCACCCGGTCGAGGGAGGAACTGTGGGAGTACGGCTGCTCGCCCGTCGCGAAGCGGCCGAGGAACAGCGCGTCGACGACATCGGCCGGGGAATCGCTGTCGTCGACGGTGAGCCGGATCGGCAGAGCGGACTCGGGGTTGGCAGGCATGGCGCCCATGATCCGGCACCGGGGCACCCGGCGCACCCAGGTTTTGCCACCTTCTGCCACCCGTTCGATCGGTCCGCATCGCTCACCTCCCCGAGCTGGTGAATCCGCGTCGGACCTGCCGGGTCTGCCGCACGACCGCGTACCCCTTGAGGATCCGGTCGGCGGTGAAGTCACCGTCCTTGTAGCGCTGTTGACGTTCTGTAGGCGCGATTTCGCCCCCGGGTGCGTCGGATGCCGGATTTCATGTGACGCGCGTTCGGGAGGTGGTCAGGAAGACCTCACGGGATGGACTTGGCATGAACACTTCCAACGCGGCGCCCGTGCTGCTACCACTGAGTAGGGCAGAGATCCTGCCGGCTGGTCCAAGGGAGATTACGTGAAAATATCCAGACTTGTGGCGTTGTCGTCCTCGCTTCTGCTCGGTGTCGTACTCGCCCTGACCGGGGCGACCACCGCGAACGCCGCGACGTCCGTCGATTACGTCGCACTCGGCGACTCGTACTCCTCGGGGGTCGGCTCCGGCAGCTACGACAGCGCCAGCGGCGACTGCAAGCGCAGCACCAAGGCCTATCCCGCGCTCTGGGCCGCCGCCAACTCGCCCGCGTCGTTCGCCTTCACGGCCTGTTCGGGCGCTGTTACCGGCGATGTGACGGCCGGACAGCTCGGCCCGCTCTCCGCCTCGACCGACCTCGTCTCGATCTCCATCGGCGGCAATGACGCGGGCTTCGCCGATGTCATGACCACCTGTGTCCTCCAGTCGGAATCCACCTGTCTCAGCCGGATCGCCACCGCCCGCAGCTATGTCGACTCCACCCTGCCCGGCAAGCTCGACTCGGTGTACACGGCGATCAGGTCCAAGGCGCCGTCCGCCCGCGTCGTCGTCCTCGGTTACCCCCGCTTCTACAAGATCGGCGGCAGCTGCCTCGCCGGCCTGAGCGACACCGAACGCTCCGCCATCAACAGCGCCTCCGACTACCTCAACGCGGCAACCGCCAAGCGTGCGGCCAACCACGGCTTCACCTTCAGCGATGTCGCATCCAGGTTCACCGGGCACGAGATCTGCTCCGGCAGTGCCTGGCTGCACAGTGTCAACTGGCTCAACATCGGCGAGTCCTACCACCCCACCGCTGCCGGACAGTCGGGCGGCTACCTGCCCGCCTTCAACTCCGCGGTCTGACAGGGCGGCGGAAGGGTCACGGGCCGCCCCGGTCAGTCGCCCGCCGGGGCGGAAGCCGCTTCCGTCGGGGCGGAGGCCCCGTCCGTCGGGGTCTCCGCCCCGCAGGTCACCGAGACCGCCACTTCATTCGAGGTGACCGCGACCGGACTCCTCACCTCCAGGGTGATCGTTCCCTGGTACGTGGTGTCCTGCAGGTACGTCAGCTCCGTGTGCGACACCTGCTTCGACCGCCCGTCGCCGGCGCCGAAGGACAGCGACTGCCAGCCGGGATCCGAGCTCGTACCGTCCTTCAGTGCCCATCGGTACTCGACCTGCACAGGCGTACGCCCCACTGTGACCGTCGCCTTGACCGCCGGTGCCCCGGTGTGCGGCGGTGGGCAACTGCCCTCGTAGCTGTCGCGTACGGGGGTGAGATGCACCGTCACGGTCTGGGGCGGCGGCTTGCTCGTACTGCTGTGGCCGGTGTTGCCGGTGCTCCCGGCGCTGCCTCCGCCCGGTGATCCGTCCGCGTCGGGCGTTCCTCGGGTGGCGGGCGTCGAGCGCGGGGCGCTCCTGGTCGGGCCCGGGCCGGGGGCGCCGGTGGTAGTGCCCGCGTTCTTGTCGTCGCCCTTGTGTGACAGTGCCCAGACGATCCCGCCGACGGCCAGCAACAGGACCGCCAGCCCTACGGCGAGAAGGGCGACCGCGCGACGCGACCGCTCCTCGGGGGCGTACGCGGACGTCGGAGACGAAGCGGGGGAGGGGAAGGGGGGCGCGGGAATCGGCGTTGCCGGCGCCGTCGTGCGGGCCGTCACCGTGGCACCGTACGGATCCGCCGCACCGGCACCCGCGGTCCGCGGCGTACCCCCGGCGGCGACGATCCGCAGCCGATGCTCGGCCTCCGCGGCCGAGAGCCGCTCGGCCGGGTCCTTGCGCAGCAGCGCCTCGATGACCGGGGCGAGCGGGCCGGCCCGCCGGGGCGGCGGCAGCTCCTCGTCCACCACCGCCCGGAGCGTGTTCAGCGGGGTGTTCTGACGGAACGGCGAATTGCCCTCGGTCGCGGCGTACAGAAGCACACCCAGCGACCACAGATCCGATTCGGGCCCCGGCGTGCGCCCCAGTGCGCGCTCCGGTGCCAGGAACTCCGGCGATCCGATCAGTTCACCCGTCATGGTGAGTGCGGACGTCCCCTCGACCATGGCGATACCGAAGTCCGTCAGCACCACCCGCCCGTCGTTGGCGAGCAGCACATTGCCGGGTTTCACATCGCGGTGCAGCACCCCGGACCCATGGGCGCTGCGCAGTGCGGCCAGCACCTCCGCGCCGATGTGCGCCGCCCGCTGCGGGGACATGGGGCCCTCGGCGTCCAGTACGTCGGAGAGCGCGAGCCCGCGGATCAGCTCCATCACGATCCACGGGCGGGAGTCCTCGGTCGCCACGTCGTAGACGGTGACCACGTTGCGATGGGAGACCCTCGCGGCCGCCCATGCCTCCCGCTCCAGGCGCGTGTAGAGCCGCTGTACGTCGGAGGCGGGCAGCCCCGACGGGGCGCGGACCTCCTTGACGGCGACCTCGCGCCCCAGCACCTCGTCGCGCGCCCGCCACACTGTCCCCATCCCGCCCTGACCCAGGGGGCCCAGCAGGCGGTAGCGGCCCGCGATCAGTCGGCCCTCGCCCGGCACTTCGCTCACGGTGATCCCCCATCCGCAGGAGTGGCGGCAGCACGGCGGAAACCTCTCCACGCTCGTGCCCCTTCCGGAAATCTTTGCCCCGTCGCGTCGTCCGGCACGCCCGCTTGCCGCGTTGGCCTGGGGCCCTGGTAGCTCCTTCCCCAAGCTGTCAGCTTCGTTCGAGCAGGGGAGACCCATCCAAGGACTTACGGCCACCTTGCGATCGCACGCACCGGACGACGCTCCTCATGGGGCAAACATTGCCGGTCACGGCACCAGCTCGGACCGGACCGTTCCGCCCCCCCTTGCGTAGCAATCCGCCGCTGCTGGCGAACTGCTCACGTTCTGTCCAACTCGCCCTGGAATCGAGCGAATTATGAGTACGGCCGTCAACCTCCGTATGTGTGTGCTCAATCCGCCGACCGGGATACACGCGTGTCATCGCGGGGGGATAGGGTTAACCTGCCCGGGCCGGGTGCCCTCGTACGGGTGGGGAGTGACATGGAACAGATAGCGATGCGCAGCAGGCCGCGTGTGCCTGCCATCACATGTGGGAGCAGTGCGACCAGTTCGCGCCTCGACCGCCATCTCGCAGTGCTCGGCGGCCCCGCCGTCCCGCAGCGCGAGACCGCGGAGGCGACGTTGCTGATGCTGGAGCTCACCTCGCGCGACGCCGCGCACAGCCGCCGGAGCAGGAGCGCGCGTGTCTCGCTCTTCGCACCGCTGCGGCGACTGCGACGCTCGCTCTTCGGCAGCCGCCACTGACCCGACGGCCTGTCACCATCGATCCGGCCCCCGACCGATCGCCCGCCCCTGACCGAACCGGCCCACCGCTCGGGCCGCGCTCAGGCGATCACACCGTCCCGGCGCAGCTCCGCTGTCTGCTCGTCCGTCATCCCCGCGGCCCGCAGCAGTGCTTCGGTGTGCTCACCGAGCGCCGGTACGGCCCCCATCCGCGGCTCCGCCCCGCCCGGCAGTGTGATCGGCGGCAGCATGGCCCGCAACGCCCCGACCGGTGATTCCACTTCCCGCCAGCGGTCCCGCGCCGCCAGTTGAGGGTGTGCGGCCACGTCCGCCACGGTGTTCAGCCGGGCGCAGGCGATGCCCGCCGCGTCCAGCCCGGCCAGCGCCTCCTTTGCGGTCAGCGTGGCGAGCGCCTCGGCCACCACCGCATCGGTCCGCTCCCGGTGAGCGGTCCGTGCGGTGTTCGTCGCGAAGTCCGGATCGTCCGCCAGTTCCGGCCGCCCCAGGACCTGCTCCGTGAGCCGGCGCCATTCCCGGTCGTTCTGCACGGAGAGCAGCAGCTGTTCCCCGTCCGCCGTCTCGAATGCGTCGTAGGGGGCGATGACGGGATGTGCGAGCCCCGTGCGCGCCGGGGTTTCGCCCCCATGCATCCGAAGGTGCAGAGGATGCCCCATCCACTCGGTCAGTGCCTCCAGCATCGAGATCTCCACCGGCCCGCCCAGGCCGGTGGTCGCGCGCCGCAGCAGCGCCGCGAGCACCCCCGAGAAGGCATACATCGCCGCCGCGATGTCGGCGGCGGGCACCCCCGCCTTCACCGGCTGTCCGGGTGTGCCGGTGACGGAGACCAGTCCCGCCTCGCACTGCACGAGCATGTCGTAGGCCCGTTTGTGTGCATACGGCCCGTCGGCGCCGTACCCCGAGATGTCGACGGCGACCAGCCGCGGGTGCGCGGCGCAGAGCGTCGCGGCGTCCAGACCCAGCCGGGCGGCGGCGCCCTGGGCGAGGTTCTGCACGAACACATCGGCGTCGGCGACCAGTCGGCGCACCACGGCGAGGCCGCGCGGGTCCTTGAGGTCGATCGCGAGGGACTCCTTGCCGCGGTTGCACCAGACGAAATGCGAGGCCAGGCCGCGCGCAGCGGTGTCGTAGCCGCGGGCGAAGTCACCGCCGTCCGGGCGCTCGATCTTGATGACCCGGGCGCCGAGGTCGGCGAGCTGCCTGGTGGCGAACGGGGCGGCGACAGCCTGTTCGACGGCGACGACGGTGATGCCGTCCAGGGGGAGGGGGTGAGCACTCATGGGAACCGTACCTATCGTGTACGTAACAACTTTGGCATCCCGCGATGTTGACGTCGAAAACTTCCGGGGCCAGGGTGCTGATCGTTTGGCACGTACACAGCACCTCACCCCCGGAGGCGTACATGTGTGACCTGCACGACCAGCATGAGCACCCGCACGAAGCGGCCATGGCAGCCGGTCCGGTCCTCAGCCGCAGACGGATCATGCAATTGCTCGGCGCGGCAGGGGTGACCACCGCCGTGATGACGGCCGAGGCCGATCCCGCGATGGCCGCGGCCTCCGAGGCGGCTGAAGCCGCGACGGGCGACGGTGACGAGGCTCCGAAGGGACTGGCGCAGGACAGCCCGGCCAAGCAGGCGGCCATCGGCTGGATCGACACCAACAGCGGCCGGATCACCGGGCTCAACGCGGAGATCTGGGACCACG
This sequence comes from Streptomyces sp. NPDC048411, assembly GCF_040704695.1. Taxonomy (NCBI): domain Bacteria; kingdom Bacillati; phylum Actinomycetota; class Actinomycetes; order Kitasatosporales; family Streptomycetaceae; genus Streptomyces; species Streptomyces sp. NPDC048411. Next base: position 34,317 of record NZ_JBEZKL010000046.1, on the reverse strand, counting down.
CCGAACTCAGCCTGCGTGAGTGGAACTCCTCGCTCGCCGAGGCCGGGTTCTTGGAGAAGGCGGGATTCGACGTCGAGTTCGGCACCGCGGGCTTCCCGACCGCGTTCACCGCCACGTACCGCTACGGCAGCGGCGGCCCGGTCCTCGGCTTCAGCGGGGAGTACGACGCGCTGCCCGGCCTCTCGCAGAACAAGGGCGTCGGCCACCATGATCCGCGCGAGTACATCCACGACCCGTTCGCGCCCGGTTACGGCCCCGGACACGGTTGCGGGCGGGTCGTGTCGCACGAGAAGTTCTCCTCGCTGGGGCCGGAGCTGACGCCGCAGAAGTAGAGGGCGGGCGCCGGGGCATGTGCGCGGCATGCCCCGGTGCCACGGCACCGGGTGACGCCTGCCCGGCGGCGGGAACGGTGCTCAGGGCCGCCGGAGCCGGCCCGGGTCACTCGCCGCCGCGCGCATGGCGCCGTACGGCCAGTGGTACGAAGACCGCGAGCAGCACCACCGACCAGGCGAGTGTGCCCGCCACCGGGTGGACGACCGGCCAGGCGGCGTCGGCGGGCGGTGATGCGTTGCCGAACAGGTCGCGGGTGGCGGCGGCCATGGCGCTGATCGGGTTCCACTCCGCGACCGTCCGCAGCCAGCCCGGCAGGTTGTCGGTCGGGATGTACGCACTGGACAGCAGCGGCAGCATGAAGGTGGCGCTGCCCAGCTGACCGGCGACCTCCTCGTTGCGGATCAGCAGGCCCAGCCAGCAGCCCAGCCATGAAGTGGCGAACCGGAGGAGCAGCAACAGCCCGAAGGCGCCCAGGGCGGCGAGCGGGCCGCCCTCGATCCGCCAGCCGACCGCGAGTCCGACCAGGATCAGTGGAATCATCCCGATGGCAGTGGTCAGCAGGTCGGCGGCGGTCTGGCCGAACGGTACGGCGGGCCGGCTCATCGGCAGCGTACGGAACCGGTCCATCACCCCGCGGTGGCAGTCCTGCGAGGCCTGGAACATCCCGACCATGATGCCGTTGGCCGCCGTCGACGCCAGCAGGCCTGGCACCAGGAACGCGCGGTACTCCTCGCCGGGCATGGCCAGGGCGCTGCCGAACACGTACCCGAAGAACAGCAGCATCGTGATCGGCATGGTCTGGGTCAGGATCACGACCCCGGGGGCCGCTTTGATCCGCTGCAGATGGCGGCTCAGTACGGCCAGGGCATCGGTGACCGGGGTGCTCGTGTTGGTTGCGACAGGCTGCTCGTTGACCAGGGCGGCGCCGTTCATGCTGCTGTCTCCTTCAGGGGCGGGGAGGTGCGGGCCGGGCGGTCGGCGGCCTCCGTCAGCTCGAAGCGTTCCAGCAGTTCGTCCGCGCGGGTGCGTATGGCCTCGCCGCGGACCCGGAGCAGCTTGGCGAAGAGCCGCAGGTTCTGCCGGCCGGACAGTTCGCCGTCGACGGAGGTGTTCTGCCCGGTGACGCCGATCGCCGCGCGCACCTTGCCCGCCTGGCGCACCACGTCGTGGCCCGCGATCCGGGCGCTTCCGCCGTCCGGCGTCGTCAGTGTGGTGAGGACCCGGACGGCAGTGGTCTTGCCCGCGCCGTTCGGCCCCAGCACTCCGCAGACAGTGCCCTCGGCCACTGCGAGATCGAGTCCGCGCAACGCGTGGACGTCGCCGTAACGCTTCTCCAGACCTTCACTAAGTACAGCGTACGTAGTTGTCATGTCGCCACCGTACCGCACTACGTACGGTGTACGTAACTAGGATGGTGGGAGAGGTGATGATCGATGGTGGGGCGACCCGCTGTACCCGAAGTGATCTGGGCGCGCCCCGAGCGTGCGGGCCGAGGCCCCAGGCCCGCGTTCAGCCGTGCCGACATCGCGGCAGCCGCCGTCCGTATCGCCGATGCGGAGGGCCTCGACGCGGTGTCCATGCGGAAGGTCGCGGCGGAGCTCGGCTGCGGCACGATGTCGCTCTACAACTACGTGCCACGCAAGGAGGATCTGTACGAGCTGATGTTCGACGCGGTCAGCGGCGGGTACGACTTCCCGGAGCCGTCCGGCGACTGGCGTGCCGATCTCATCTCGCTGGCCCATCAGGCCCGCGAGATGATGCACCGCCACACCTGGGTGCCCCGGCTCATGTCACCCGTGTACGGCTTCAGCCCGAACGCGCTGCGGTACCTGGAGTACACGCTCAGTTGTCTGGACGGGGTCGACGCGCGGTTCGGCGAGAAGATGGAACTCATCGCCATGGTCAACGGCGTGATCACCACCTATGTGGCCAACGAGATCGCCACGGCGGAGCGCAGTCGGTCGCTGCCCTGGTCCGAGCAACAGGAGCATGCCGCGCGCACCGGCTATCTGATCAGCCAGATCGAGACCGGGAAGTATCCGCGGATGGCGGCGGGTTTCGCCGAGGACCCCGGGCCGATCGATCTGGAGGGGGTCTTCGACCGGGCGCTGCACCGGGTACTGGACTCCTTCGACCGGTAGCGACCAGGGATCTTGTCCGGATCGGGCCGGATCGCCGCCGGGCGCGCGAGCCCGGCTGGATCCGCACCCGAACCCGGGCCCCGGCCGTCACAGCAGCGCGAACTGCCCGTCCGGGCCCTCCTCCTGATGGTCGAGCACCGATGCGGGCCGCCGGGCCGTGGCCGGGACCGGCAGCACGCCCGCCGCGCGGAGGTCGTCGGCCGTGATCCGCGGGCCGTCGGCCGGCTCCTCCTGCCGGGGCCGGAGTTCGGCGAGCAGTGCCAGCACGGTGATCAGTTCCAGCAGTTCCGAGGTCCACTCCTGGGGCCAGCCCCGGGGCCGTATCGCCTCCAGACCGTCCGCCCCGTCCGCCGCCCGTCGCTCGAACCACAGCTCCAGCATCCGGACCCCGCCCACCCGGAACTCCCAGGCGCCCGCCGGCACGGGCGAGATGCGTCCCGTCCCCAGCAGGAGCGCCTCGTCGCCGGGGTCGTACTCCAGTGTGCCGGGCGCGGCCGGTACCGCGGCCCGCACGTAGGGGCGCCGCCCGCCCGGCAGTCGCGGGCGCTCCCCGCCGCGCGCGCCGCGCAGCTGCAGCCGCACCAGTTCCCGGCCCAGCTCCACCCCGGCCCACCAGCGTGCGCTGTCGGCGGGCAGCGGTACGACGGACCCGGCCGGGGAATGACGGGCCGCCGTGACGATCCACGCCAGCACGGACTCCGCGGTGACCGCGTCCCCGTGCCGGGCGCGCAGCAGCCCGAGCAGACCGGGCGCCAGATTGGGCTCCCGTCCGCCGGGCCTTCGGTAGAGCGGTCGGATCCGGCCGGGGCGGCCCGCCGGGGAGTGGCCGTCGGGCAGCAGTGCCGTCACGGACAGGGCGGGACCGGTGTCCTGCGGTACGTACCCGTGCTCGACGGCGAAGAGCTGGTGCCCGTCGGCGACCCTCCACAGCTCCGGGCGGGCTGCGTCGATCAGCCGGTGGTCGGGGATCAGCCACTGCTCGTCGAACGGTCCGTGCAGGACCCGCACCGGCTCGGGGCACGGACCGGACTCCCGCGCGAACCGGGCGGTGGAGGTGGTCTGGCCGGGCAGCGCCGCGACCGGAGTCTGCGGATCACGGGAACGGGTGGGCCGGAAAAGCCGTTCGCGCTCGGCTCCCTCGGCGCTGACCAGACGTCCCCAACGGGCTTTGAGGGAACCGGCGTCCGGGGCCGTCACCCAGGGGCGCCCGGTGCGCAGAGGCCGTACGGACCATGGCATGAGGTCGTCGAGCAGCGGGATGTCGTCGTCCCCGCCGGCTCCGGCGCCCGCCCGTGCTGCCACCGTGTCGTCCTCCCCGTCGCCACGTCCGCCGCCCCAGGCATCGTAACGGCGCGTCGTGGGGGGTCAGTGCGCTTCGACCGTCACCGAGAACGAGAACCTGTCCCCCCGGTACCGGATCTGTGCCACATCCACCACCCGGCCGCTCTCGTCGTACGTCACCCCTGTGTAGAAGAGGATCGGGCTGAGCAGCGGGACCTGGAGGAGCTCGGCGGTGGCCGGGTCGGCGAGCCGCGCCTCGACCGTGTCCGTGATCCGCGCGATCCGGACGCCGACGCGGTCGCGCAACACCTTGGTCATCGGCCAGCGTTCGAGATCGGCGGCATCGAGCCGGGCCGCGACCTCGGGATGCACCGTGTTCTCCGCCCAGTTGGTGGGCTCGCCGGTGTCGCCGTCGCAGCGCAGCCGCCGGTAGCCGACCACGTCCGTACAGCCCGGGAAGTACTCGGCGAGGTCGCCGGGCAGGGCGAGCGGGCCATGGCCGAGGACCGTGGTGCGCTCGCCCGACTGCTGGGCGACGATCGCATCGATCGAACCGAGCAGCCGGACCGGCGAGGCCCTGCGGGCCCGCGGCTCGATGAAGGTGCCACGCCGCCGGTGCCTGCTGATCAGCCCCTCCGTCTCCAGCTCCTTGAGCGCCTGCCGCATGGTGAGGACGCTGACGCCGTAGTGTGCGGCGAGCTGCTCCTCGGTCGGCAGCCGCAGCGAGGCGTCCTGGGCGCGGCCGAGTATGGACGCGCGCAGCGACTGTGAGACCTGGTACCACAGCGGCAGTTTGCGGTTCAGGACCAGCGAGTCGGGGGCGAAGGCCGTCACCTGGGGCGTCTGGGGCAGTTGAGGCACCTGGGTCACCTGGACTCTCCGTACTGCGACACTGCGGACGCGACGAGCGGGGGCCGGGAAGCGGCGGCTTCGCCTATGGCCGGAAGTTGCGTTCGAGACCCTGCCACACGTCGTCGTACCCGCGCTGCAGGTGGTCGGCGGTCGCCGCCTGCCCGGTCGCCGTGACCGGCCAGCGGGTCTCGAACATGAAGGCAAGACCGTCGTCGATCTTCTGCGGCTTCAGCTCCGCCGCGCTCGCCCGGTCGAAGGTCTCCCGGTCCGGGCCGTGCGCCGACATCATGTTGTGGAGCGAGCCGCCGCCCGGCACGAAGCCGCCCTTGCCGGCCGTCTTTGCGTCGTACGCCCCCTCGATCAGCCCCATGTACTCGCTCATCACATTGCGGTGGAAGTACGGCGGCCGGAACGTGTCCTCGCCGACCAGCCAGCGCGGCGCGAAGACGACGAAATCCACACCGGCGAGACCGGGGGTGTCCGACGGCGAGGTCAGCACCGTGAAGATCGACGGGTCGGGGTGGTCGTAGCTGATGGAGCCGATCACATTGAAACGGTGCAGGTCGTAGACGTACGGGGTGTAGTTGCCGTGCCAGGCGACGACGTCGAGCGGCGAGTGGTCGTACGTCGCGGACCAGAGGTTGCCGCAGAATTTGTTGATCACCTGGACCGGGCGGTCCGCGTCCTCGTACGCGGCGACGGGAGCGAGGAAGTCCCGGGCGTTGGCAAGGCCGTTGGCGCCGATCGGGCCGAGGTCGGGGAGTGTGAACGGCTGCCCGTAGTTCTCGCAGACATAGCCGCGGGCGGAGTCGTCGAGGAGTTCCACACGGAAGCGGACACCCCGGGGGATCAGCGCGATGTGACCGGGTTCGGCGCGCAGCAGGCCCAGTTCGGTACGGAGCAGCAGGCCGCCCCGCTCGGGGACGATCAGCAGTTCGCCGTCGGAGTCGCTGAACACGCGGTCGGTCATGGCCGTGTTGGCGTGGTAGAGGTGCACGGCCATGCCGGTGCGCTGGGTGGCGTCGCCGTTGCCGCCGAGGGTCCACAGCCCTGCCAGGAAGTCCGTGCCGGGCGCGGGATCGGGGAGCGGGTCCCAGCGCAGCCGGTTCGGATCGGGGACGGACTCGGTGAAGGGGGCGGTGCGCACCGCGCCGTTGTCGATCCGGACGAACGGCGGGTGGGCGGCCGAGGGGCGGATCCGGTAGAGCCAGGAGCGGCGGTTGTGGGCGCGCGGTTCGGTGAACGCCGAGCCGCTCAGCTGCTCGGCGTAGAGGCCGAGTGGTGCTCGCTGCGGCGAGTTGCGGCCGTGCGGCAGTGCCCCCGCGACCGCCTCGGAGCTGTGCTCATTGCCGAAACCGGCGGAGTGTGCAAGCGCTTCCGCCGTCTTCCTCGCCTGCTCGATGCCGCTGGTGCCGCCCATGTCGCGCTCCCGGTGCCGAAGAAATCCTATGGGACACCGTAGGAATCAGATCGGGGCACGTCAACGGGGCAGGGCGGTGGCGCGTCGCGGATCCGGTGCGGGGCCGTGACGGAAATCTTTTGATCCGTCGCGCAGAAGGGGGTTCCAAAAGTTGAACAATGCTCTACTCTCCGGCACATGTTGTGGACACGAAGACTTCTGCTGGTCCTGGTGGCACTGGCCGCTGCACTCCTCGCGGCCCCGGCCGCCCAGGCGCACGAGGAACGGCCGGTCACCCTGCCCGACGGTTCCGGCAGCGTCCCGGTCTACCGCGCCGGCGAACCGGATCTGCTGGTCTGCAAGAGCGACCGCGCCGACTTCGAACGCCGGATATCCGGCTTCCCGGCGAAGCTCCGGGCACGCAACCTCGAACTCTTCGACCGGTGCCGGAAGTCCGGGTACCGCCATCTGCAACAGGCCGTCGACGAGGTCGGCAGACCCGGCATGACCATCGCGATCCTGCCCGGCCTGTACGAGGAGGAGCCCTCGCTGCCCAGGCCGACGGGGGAGTGCGCGAGGCTCAAGGCGCCCAACTCGCAGCTCGGCTACCAGATCCTTTCGTACGCGCAGCAGAAGCAGTGTCCGCACAACCAGAACCTGGTGGCGATCCTCGGCAAGAAGCAGCTCCAGATCGAGGGGACCGGGGCGGAGCGCACCGACGTCGTCATCGACGCCAAGTACCGGAAACTCAACGCGATCCGCTCGGACGGCTCCGACGGCATCTACTTCAAGAACTTCACCGCCCAGCGCACGACGTTCAACTCGCTGTATGCGCTGGCCCAGGACGGCTTCGTCATCGATGACGTCCTCACCCGGTGGAACGACGAGTACGGCTTCCTCACCTTCGCCAGTGACCACGGGCTGTACAAGAACTGCGAGTCGTACGGCAACGGCGATTCGGGCATCTATCCCGGCAGCGCGTCGGACATCAACGACGGGTACGGCTACGACGTCCCGCGCTACTCGATCGAGATCACCGGTTGCCGCAGCCACCACAACATGGTCGGCTACTCCGGCACCGCGGGCGACTCGGTCCACGTCCACGACAACGAGTTCGACCACAACATGGGCGGCGCCTCGATGGACAGCGCCTTCCCCGGCCACCCCGGACTCCCGCAGAACCACGCACGCTTCGAACGCAACCTGATCCACGACAACAACGCCGACTACTACCCGTACGTCGCCGACGGAACCTGCGCCAAACCGCCCGTCGAACGCGGCTACGAGGACGGCGTCGTCTGCCCGCAGATCTCCATGCCGCCGGGCACCGGCATCATCACCGCGGGCGGCAACTGGAACATCTACGAGAACAACTGGATCTACGGACAGCGGCGCGCCGCCTTCTTCCTGAGCGCTGTCCCCGCCTTCATCCGCGGCGAGAACGCCCTCGGGAAGCAGGCCGACACCTCGCACCACAACCGGTACGCGGGCAATCACCTCGGCACGGACAAGGCGGGCCGCTCCCGGCCCAACCGCACCGATGTGTGGTGGGACGGCCAGGGCGACAGCAACTGCTGGCAGTCGGACACCGGACCGTCCACACCGCGCTCGCTGCCCGCGTGCGGGGCGGCGCGCGGCGCGGTCTCCGTCCACACCGACCGGCTGGTGGGCGAACCGGTCAAACTTGCCCAACTGCTGGTCTGTGCCGACTACAACGTGCAGGCGCGGCGGTTGCCGGCCGGCTGCGACTGGTACGGCGCACGCGGCATCGAGCGCATCGAGGTGCAGATCGCCCTGGGTGTCGCTCTGGTGCTCGCGCTGGTCGGCGGGGTGCTCTGGTGGCGCCGCCTGCGGCACAGCCGGCTCGCCACAGCGGCCACCCTGCTCGGCGCGATCGGCCTCGGCCTGGATGTGGCCGGTGCGACGACGGGCCTCGCGTCCTCCTATCTGCCCGCGGTGGCGCTGCTGCTGACCGGGGCGTGGTGGATCGGCATCGGACTCGTCCTGCGCGGCGAGCGGCCCGGACTGGGCTGGACCACGATGGTGCTGGGCGCCCTGACCCTGCTCGACGCCTTCGACAAGGCCGTCCTGATGATCCCCTGGATCCCGATCGGCCCGGCCTGGGTACGGGGTCTCCTCGGTGTCATCTGGGTGGTGTGGGCGATGGCGGCCTCCGCGCGGCACGGGGAACGGGCGGTACGGAAGAAGGCGGACCCGGGGCCGGACGCGGACGCGAACGCCGATGCGGCGGACACGCAGGGCGACGACCGGGCGGGGGCCCCTGCCGGTGCGGGCGTAGGAAGGAATTCGAGCCACGGCGCGGGTTCCGGACACGGTGAGGATTCAGCGTCAGGATCGGTGGATTCCGGGCCGGACACGGATTCCGGGTCCCACCGGGGCTCCGGACCGGACGGGGACTGATCATGAGGCGATCTCCCCGCACGCTGCGACTCGACAGGCGCACGGCGCTCACGTCGCGCACGGCGTTCCCCCGGCTCGCCGTCGCCCTTCTCACCGCAGGCGCCCTCGTGTGCGGTGCGAGTGCCTGCGGTGGACGGCCCACCACCCACCACCGGCCAGGCACCAGCCATGAACAGGCCGGCGGCAGCGTCGGCCGGCTCCTCACCGCGGACGACGGATCCGGGCACCGGCTCCGCCAGGTCGAGGCCGAGGGCGCCCCCGCGGTGACCGTCGCCGTACGGCCGGACTCCGAGGACGGGTGGAACGTCCATCTCTCCGTACGGAACTTCAGATTCAGCCCGGACAGTGTCGGCGGCGCGGCGCTCCTCGGGCGCGGCCACGCCCGGCTCTTCCTCGACGGCCACCCCCTGGCCCGGCTCTACGGCCTCTGGTACCACCTCCCCGACTCCCTCGTCCGCGAAGCGGGCGGCGGCCGCACCCTCACGGCCCGGCTGTACGCCGACGATCACACCGCCTGGGCCGTGCACTCCACACCGATTCAGGCCACCACGCCTCTCACCACCACTCCTTCCGCCGACACCCCCGCCGAGCCCCGCCCCGACCGGACTCTGGAGATCGTCATCTCTCACGGCAAGGTCAGCCCCGCCCCCGGCCGCACCGAGCTCAGGAAGGGGCAGCGCATCGAACTGCGCGTCCACGCCGACCGCGCCGACACCCTCCATGTCCACGGCTACGACAAGGAAGCGCGCCTGCCCGCCGGACGGACCACCACCCTCACTCTCACCGCCGACCGCACCGGGCTCTTCGAGGTCGAGACCCACGAGTCCGGTCTGCTCCTGACCCAGCTCGTCGTACGGTGAGCGTCCTCGCCCATGGCATCGGCTCCCGGCACGACCTGCCGCTGTCCCCCTTCTACGCGTTCGCCGGTGCCTTCGCCGCGCTCTTCGTCTCCTTCCTCGCGCTCGGCCTGCTCTGGCCCGCCTCCCGATTCCGGGGCGACCGGGCGGGCCGCCCGCTTCCGGTCCCTCTGCAGCGCCTCGCCGACGCCCGCCCCACCCGTATCGCCGCGCGCGCCCTCGGCCTGGCCGCCGTCCTGTTCGTCCTCCTCCATCTCCTCCTCGGCCCGGACGGTCCGGAGCGCAACCCGGCCGCGGGCGCCGTCTACGTGCTCCTCTGGGTCGGGCTCGTTCCCGCCTCGCTGCTCCTCGGTCCCGTCTGGCGACTCCTCAACCCCCTGCGCACGCTCCACCTCCTCGTCTGCCGTGCGCTGGCCCGCGACCCGGCCGCGGGCCGCCCCCTTCCCGCACCACTCGGTCTGTGGCCCGCCGCGGCCGGACTTCTCGCCTTCACCTGGCTCGAACTCGTCGCCCCTGACCCCGCGTCATCCACCGCGCTCCTTCTCTTCCTCGTGCTGTACGGCGCTGTCCACCTCGCGGGCGCCGCCCGTCACGGCGCCCGCTGGTTCGACCACGCCGACGCATTCGAGGTCTACTCCGGCCTGCTCGCCCGGCTCTCCCCCCTCGGCCGCCGGCCCGCCGACCGCCGTCTCGTCCTGCGCTCCCCGTTCAATGGACTCGACGCCACCCCGCAGACCTCCGGTCTCGTCGCCACCGTCTGCGTCATGCTCGGCTCCACCGCCTACGACGGCTTCTCCGACGCCCCCTCCTGGATCACCGCCGTCCAGACCTCACCCCTGGGCCGCACCACAGCGGCCACGCTCGGGCTGCTCGCCGCCGTCGCCCTCGTCGCCACCCTCTATGCCCTCTGCGCCGGTGCCACCCGGCTGATCTCCGGCCAACTCCGCCACCCCCTCACCGTCTTCGCGCACTCGCTCGTCCCGATCGCCCTCGGCTATCTCATCGCCCACTACTTCACACTCTTCGTCACCGAAGGTCCGCGCACAGTCATGGTGGCACTCGGCACTGACAATCCGGTCCCGCCCGAACCGCCCCTGGGTCCAGGCGGCATCGCCACGCTCCAGGTCGCCGCGATCGTCGTCGGGCACGTCCTGGGCGTCGTCGCCGCCCACGACCGGTCCGTGCGCCTCTTCCCGCCCGCCCGCGCCGTCGCGGGGCAGCTTCCCCTGCTGACCCTGATGATCGCGTACACCGTCGGCGGGCTGACCCTGCTTCTCGCCTGACCACAGGTGCGCACCCTCCCGTCCCGCAGAGGAGAGTCACGGCATCATGGAGCCCGTGCCCCATGCGAATACGAACCTCCGCCGCGCCCCCGTGCAGCAGCGCAGCGCCGAGCGTCTCGCCCGGATACTCGACGCCTGCGCCGAACTCCTCGACGAGACCGGTTACGAGCAGCTGTCCACCCGGGCCGTCGCCGCCCGCGCGGAAGTCCCGATCGGCTCCGTCTACCGGTTCTTCTCCAACAAGCGCGCCCTCGCCGACGCCCTGGCCCGGCGCAACCTGGACAGTTACGCGGAGCGCATCACTGGTCGCCTGGCAGTCATCCCGGCCGCCGACTGGCGCAGCGCCATCGACGCCGTGCTCGACGAATACCTGGCGATGAAGCGCTCCGTCCCCGGTTTCGCCCTCGTCGACTTCGGTGCCCCGGCCCCTGTGGACGACCCGGCCTCCGACGCCAATCGCCGCGTCGCGGAGCGCCTCGCCCAACTGCTCTCCGGCCGTCTGGGGCGCACCGCCGACGAGGATCTGCTCCGGACGATCCTGGTCTGCGTCGAAGCCGCCGACGCGCTCCTCCAACTCGCCTTCCGCACCGACCCGTCGGGCGATCCGGCGATCGTCGCGGAGACCCGCGTCCTGATCCAGGCGTATCTGGCCGGGATCCTGGACTGAACCCGGCACCGCACCTCACCGCGCGGGACGACACGGGTCCGCGCCGCAGGGAACCGGACAGCCGCCCCGCCGTCCCAGATCGACGGTGTGGGCAACCTCGCGCCGACCGCCGCGATGCTGATGTTCGCCATCGTCCCCGTCGGTGTGATGATCGACGTCGGACTCTTCGGCCCGATCGTCCGCGGCATTCTGCGCTTCTGCAAGGCCGACCCGATGCGGATCGTCGTCGGTACGGCGGTGCTCGCCGCGATCGTCTCGCTGGACGGCGACGGCTCTCGTCGCCCGCCTCCCGCTCGGGCGACGAGCGGACCAGGGCCGGTGTGCACCCCTGCTGCCCCTCGGCGTCGTCCTGATCGACCTCGCGCACCTGTACCTCTTCGACCAGGTCCTTGCTTTCGGGCAGGGACTTGAAGCGGACGTTGACCTCAAGCCGGGTCGAGGTCGTACGTTCCTTCTATGAGCATGGAAGCCACCGCGTGGACGCAGCTGCACAACGTCATGAACGCGCAGCAGGACCGACGCCCCTTCGACCGAGCCACACTGCGGCGCATCGCCGCGTTCGCCCGACCGCACCGGCGGCGGGTCGTGCTGTTCCTGCTGCTGAGTGTCGCCACGGCACTGCTCGCGGTCGCCACCCCGATCCTCGCCGGCCGCGTCGTGAACGCGATCGTGACCGGCAAGGAGGCAGGGACCGTCACGCGGCTGGCCGTGCTCATCGCCGTGATCGCCGTCGCGGAGGCGGGACTCGGGCTGGTCAGCCGCTGGCTCTCGGCCACCCTCGGCGAGGGACTGATCCTCGACCTGCGCACCGCCGTCTTCGACCACGTCCAGCGCATGCCGATCGCGTTCTTCACCCGCACCCGCACCGGCGCGCTCGTCAGCCGCCTCAACAACGACGTCATCGGCGCCCAGCGCGCCTTCAGCAACACCCTGTCCGGCGTCGTGAGCAATGTCGTCACGCTGCTGCTCACCCTCGGCGTCATGCTCAGCATCTCCTGGCAGATCACCGCACTCGCACTGGTGCTGCTGCCCGTGTTCGTGCTGCCCGCCCGCCGGATGGGTACGCGGATGGCGAGGCTCCAGCGCGAGGCCGCCGCCCACAACGCGGCGATGGGCACCCGGATGACCGAGCGCTTCTCCGCACCCGGCGCCACGCTCATCAAGCTCTTCGGGCGGCCCGCCGACGAGTCCACCGAATTCGCCGCCAGGGCGGGCAGAGTGCGCGACATCGGTGTCCGTACCGCCATGGCCCAGTCCGCGTTCATCACGGCTCTCACCCTCGTATCGGCGCTGGCACTTGCCCTGGTCTACGGGCTCGGCGGGTTCTACGCGCTGCGCGGGCAGCTGGACGCGGGTGCCGTCGTCGCCCTGGCCCTGCTGCTGACCCGGCTGTACGCGCCGCTCACCGCGCTCGCCGGGGCGCGCGTCGAGGTGATGAGCGCGCTCGTCAGCTTCGAGCGGGTCTTCGAGGTCCTCGACCTCAAGCCCCTGATCGAGGAGAAGCCCGATGCGCGGACGGTCCCGGACGGTCCGGTCTCCGTGGAGTTCGACGCCGTGCGCTTCGGCTACCCGTCCGCCGACAAGGTCTCCCTCGCCTCGCTGGAAGACGTCGCGACCCTGGACACCCGCGGCGGCGCCGAGGTGCTGCGCGGGGTCTCGTTCCGCGCCGAACCGGGCCAGACGGTGGCCCTCGTCGGATCGTCCGGCGCGGGCAAGTCGACCATCGCGCAGCTGCTGCCCCGGCTGTACGACACGGACGAGGGCGCCGTACGCATCGGCGGCATCGACGTACGCGACCTGTCGGCCGACACCCTCCGTGACACCCTCGGCATGGTCACCCAGGACGGCCACCTCTTCCACGAGTCGGTCCGCGCCAACCTTCTCCTCGCCCGCCCCGAAGCCACCGAGGAAGACCTCTGGGACGCCCTGCGACGCTCACGGCTGGACGGACTGGTCGCCTCGCTGCCCGACGGACTCGACACCGTCGTCGGTGAACGCGGCTACCGCCTCTCCGGCGGCGAACGCCAGCGGCTGACCATCGCCCGGCTGCTGCTGGCCCGCCAGCGCGTCGTCATCCTCGACGAGGCCACCGCCCACCTGGACAACACCTCCGAAGCGGCCGTCCAGGAAGCCCTCGTGGAGGCGCTCGAAGGACGCACCGCGGTGGTGATCGCCCACCGGCTCTCGACCGTACGGGCGGCGGACCTCATCCTCGTCGTGGAGGACGGCCGGATCGTGGAACGCGGTACCCACCAGGAGCTGCTGGCGGCCGGCGGCCGGTACGAGGAGCTGTACCGCACCCAGTTCGAGCGCCCCGGCACCGCGCCCGCTGGTCTGGGCTGACCGTACAGGTCGCTGGTGTGGGCAGGTCAGCCGGGGATTCCGGAACGGGTGGTCCAGTCCGTCTTGCGGGCCTGCTCCACTGTGAACGCGCCGGGTGGATAAGGGAGTTCGGCCGCAAGCTCCGCCGCCCGGTCGAACTCCTCGTCCGCCTCCCGTGCCCGGCCCGGCGTCGCGAGCGCCGCCGCATGCACCGTACGCGCCTCGGTCAACGACAGCCGTTCCCCGTCCTGCTCGGCGCGCACGGTCTCCGCCGACGCCCGCCGCACCGCACGCTCGGGTTGCCCGGACAGCAGCTCCGCCCACGCCAGCAGGGCGGCCGAGCGGGGGCTGCTTCCCTCGGTCGGCAGCGCCAGGGCCTCCTGCGGCCGGTCCCCGCGCACCAGGAATTCGGCCTGCACGGTCCGCACGTCGTGCACCGCCTGCCGGTCGCCCTGTGCGTCGGCCACCTCCCCGGCGCGGGCCAGCAGCTCCGCCGCGCCCGGCTCACCCGTCCTGATCAGGACCCGGGCGAGCGCGGCCAGGGCATACGGGGTGGGATCGCCGTCCGTCTCCCGTACCGCGGCCTCCGCGTGTTCCCTGGACTCGGTGAACTCCCGAAGCAGCAAATGGTGTTCGGACAGGTTCGACCGCTCGAAGGCGACAGCCGTCGGATCGCCCGTGTGCTCGGCGAGCCGCAGCGCCCGTTCCCCGAAGGCGATCGCCTCGGCGAGCCGGCCCGACCTGCTGGCGTGCTCACGCAGTACGGAGAGAATCGTGACCAGCAGACCGTGGTCGCCGTACGCCTCGGCGTGCGGCAGCGCCTCGTGGGCCGCCGGGCGGGCCTGCGCGAGGCGGCCCGCGAGGCTGAGCGACGTCGCCTGCATCCCGAGGGAGCGGGCCAGCAGGCCCCGCCGCTCGCTGCCCGGTATCGCGTCCGCGGCGTCCTGCGCGGTCCGGGCCGCTGCGTGCGCGGACTCGTACCGGCCGGTCACGAACCGCAGGACCGCCGCCGCCAGGTGGTGGGTCGCCGTGGTCAGCGGCGGGGTGTGCGGACCGGGCGGATACGTCCGCAGCAGCTCCTCGCCCTCTGCTGTGCCGCGACACTTCACCAGCACCTCGGTCAGCCGGGCCGCGGCCAGCACCTGGCCGTCCGCGTCACCGCGGCGGACCATGTCGTCCAGCGCCTCGCGCAGCACCGTCGCCGCCTCCTGGTAGCGGGCCATCCGGCGCAGCACGGCGCCCCGGTCGATCCTGGCCTGCGGCCGCAGCCCACGCGGCGGTTCTGCGCCGCGGGGATCGGGGCAGATGCATCGGAGTGCTCCTCCATGGCTGGTACGGGGGAGCCCGCCGCGCTCCTGCTGCCAGGGGGAAGTACGGGAGGGGCGGGCTGATCCGGGACGCTAGGAGGAGGCCGTTACTGGCGAATTACTGAACCGCGTGACGAGTGGGTGTCCGGCCCTGATCCGCCGGACACCCACTGACGGCCTTCCCCGCCACAGGGAATGGGCTCCCGGCGTCATGCGACTGCGCTTGCGGCGTCGTCGTCGGCCACCGACGCTCCGCGTCGACTCCTTCCTCCGCCTTGCAGCTGCACGCACCCAGCCACGCTCCTTCTCCCACCCCCCCATGTGCCGGTCGGTCGCACGCCGCTAGTTTGTGGTGCGGACGACATCGCCCGTACCCCTGCCCGGGAGGAAATGCCATGAAGGCCCACGACGGTATGTACATCGGCGGGGAGTGGCGCCCCGCAGCGGGCGCGGACACGATCGCGGTCGTGAACCCGGCGGACGAGCAGGTCATCGCCCATGTCCCGGCGGGCACGGCCGAGGACGTCGACGCCGCGGTACGGGCCGCCCGCGCCGCGTTCCCCGGCTGGGCCGCCACCCCGCCGGCCGAGCGTGCCGCACGGATCGCCGCCCTGCGCGACGTCCTGGTGGCCCGGCAGGACGAGATCGCGGCCACGGTCACCGCGGAACTGGGCGCGCCCCTCCAGCTGTCGCAGATGGTGCACGCGGGCGTGCCAATCCTGGTCGCCGGGTCCTACGCCGAACTGGCCGCCTCGTACGCCTTCGAGGAGCAGCACGGCAACTCCACCGTGCTGCTGGAGCCCGTCGGTGTCGTCGGGGCGATCACCCCGTGGAACTACCCGCTGCACCAGATCGTTGCCAAGGTGGCTCCCGCACTCGCCGCTGGCTGCACCATCGTCCTCAAGCCCGCCGAGGACACCCCGCTGACCGCGCAGCTCTTCGCCGAGGCCAGCGAAGAGGCCGGCCTGCCCGCCGGTGTCTTCAACCTGGTGACCGGTCTCGGTCCGGTCGCCGGACAGGCCCTCGCCGCGCACGAGGACGTCGACCTGGTCTCCTTCACCGGCTCCACCGCCGTGGGCAAGCAGATCGGCGCCACCGCGGGTGGAGCGGTCAAGCGGGTCGCGCTGGAGCTCGGCGGCAAGTCCGCCAACGTCATCCTGCCGTCCGCCGATCTTGCCAAGGCCGTCAACGTCGGCGTCGCCAACGTGATGTCCAACTCCGGCCAGACATGCAGCGCCTGGACCCGGATGCTCGTCGACGGCGAGCGGTACGAGGAGGCCGTCGCCCTCGCCGCCGCGGCCGTCGCCAAGTACGTGCCGGGGGAGCGGGTCGGTCCCCTCGTCAACGCGAAGCAGCAGACCCGGGTGCGCGGTTACATCGAGAAGGGCATCGAGGAGGGCGCCCGCGTCGTCGCCGGCGGCCCGGAGGCACCGCTTGCGACGGGGTACTACGTCAGCCCCACTGTGTTCGCCGATGTCACCCCGGAGATGACCATCGCCCAGGAGGAGATCTTCGGCCCGGTCATCTCGATCCTGAAGTACGAGGACGAGGACGACGCACTCCGGATCGCCAACGGCACGGTGTACGGGCTCGCGGGCGCAGTCTGGGCCGCCGACGACGCGGAGGCCGTCGCCTTCGCCCGCCGGATGGACACCGGGCAGGTCGACATCAACGGCGGCCGGTTCAACCCGCTCGCGCCGTTCGGCGGCTACAAGCAGTCCGGCGTCGGCCGTGAGCTCGGTTCGCACGGCCTCGGCGAGTACCTCCAGACCAAGTCCCTCCAGTTCTGAACACCGTTCCTCACCAGTGCGCATGAGTGAGTCCTGGATCCACTGCTGTGTACTGGGCGCATCCCGAACGGTGTTGGATGCACTGGGTTCCTGCTTTCGCGTCCCACTCGGCGGCACGCGTCCAGGGGGCCGGTCCGTTGCGGGTGGGCGGGTTCCCTCACGTCCTCGGGTGCCTGGTCCGGCCTGGGCGGTCCGGTACCCCGCACGATCACTCCGGTCGTGTGGGGTACCGGACCGCCCGTCGCCGGGAGGAGGTTACGGGACAGCCCTCAGGCCGGCGCCTCCGGCGTGGGCTCGGCCTGCGACCGGCTCGTCGTGAGGAGGCGGGCTTCCCTCTCGCCCTCCTCGAGGAGCCGGGAGGCAGGGCCCACGATCAGCGGGTCCGGCTCACCGACCAGGTCCGCGTTCTTGTCCCGGTAGTCGAAGCGGTGCAGCACATGCCGGATCGCCTCCAGCCGGGCCCGCCGTGGCGGGCCGCCCGGGCGAGGGCGGCCTGCTTCACGTCAGCCCTGCCCGACTGCTTCTTCCCGGGGCCGGTCGGTTTCCTGGCGCTCCGCGTCATCTCGGCGTCCCTCCACCGGCTGTGCCGGACTCTTCCGCGTCCGTCCAGTCTGCGGACGCATGCGGGAGACCGCCACCCCGGCCAGACAGAGCAGGCCGCCGCCGACGGTGAGCGGCGCGGGCACCTCGTCCAGCAGCAGCCATGACATCAGCACCACCAGTGCGGGCACCGCGTAGGTGGTGGCGCCCATCTTTCCGGCGGTGGTGCGCGCGAGGGCGTAGGCCCAGGTGGTGAAGGCGAGGGCGGTCGGGAAGATGCCCAGGTAGACCATGTTCAGGGTCGCGGAGAGCGGTGCGTCGGCCGCCTCGGAGACCAGCACACCGGAGAACGGCAGACAGGCGACCGTACCGATCAGACAGCTGTATGTGGTGATCTGCAGGGCCGAGCCGTGCCGCAGCGCGGGCTTCTGGGTGACCACCCCGGCTGCGTACGCCACCGCCGCCAGCAGGCAGAGCGCCACCCCGAGCACCGATGAACCCCCGTGCCCCGACATGGAGAGACCGACCACGACGGCACCGGCGAACGACACGGCCATGCCCATCACCAGCGTGCGAGGCAGCCCCTCGCCGAGCAGCCGGGCGCCGAGCAGCGCGATCAGGATCGGGCCGATGTTCACGATCATGGCGGCCGTGCCCGCGTCGACCTGCTGCTCGCCCCAGTTGAGCACCACCATGTAGAGCCCGAACCAGAGCAGTCCGGACGCGAGGATGCCCGGCCAGGCACCCCTGGACGGCAGCCCCTCGCGGCGTACGAGAAGGATCGCGCCGAGCATCAGTGAGCCTGCGAGCAGCCTGCCGAGGGCGAGTGCCCCGGGGGAGTACGCGTCGCCCGCGCTGCGGATGGAGACAAAGGCGGAGGCCCACAGGACCACGCTCGTGCACGCCGCGGTAATCGCCCGCCAGTCACGGCTTGCGGGCAGGGTGGCCGTCGCCGAGGAGGCCGGTATGGGTGTCGTCGTCATGGGCCGACTGTAGGCGGGGAACGGTTCGGTCCTCACCGAATTGTTTCCGGCTCGATCCCGAGGAGTTCGCGCAGAGCCCGCTCCCCGTCCGCGGTCGCCTTCACGGCCCGCCCGGAGCCGATCCGTACGCACCACCCGGTGTCCAGGGCGTGCCTGCACAGTGCGGCGCCCGCGGTCCCCGCCAGGTGCGGCCGGCGCTCCGTCCAGTCCAGGCAGCCGCGTACGAGCGGACGCCGGGTCCCGGTGTCCAGCCCGATACCCAGCTCCCCGAACCAGCCCAGGCCCGCGTCGGTGAGTGCGAAGCCGGTGTCCTGCCACAGGAGTCCCCGTACGGTCATCGCGTCCGCGATGGCGATGCCGATCCGGCCGGCGAGATGGTCGTAGCAGGTGCGTCCACGGGCCAGCGCGCTGCTGGTGCTCGCCGCCCGCAGGGTTCGCGGTCGTTTCTCGTCGCGGGGCGCGGCCTGGGCGGCGAGGTCCTCGACGAGGTGGGCGGTGCGTTCGTCGGCGAGCCGCAGATAGCGGTGGCGGCCCTGCCGCTCCTCGGTCAGGAGCCCGCCGACGACGAGCTTCCCCAGGTGTTCGCTGGCGGTCGACGGCGCGACCGAGGCGTACCGCGCCAGTTCACCCGCGGTCCAGGCGCGCCCGTCGAGCAGGGCCAGACAGAACGAGGCGCGGGTCTCGTCGGCGAGGAGCGCGGCCAGGGCGGCGAGGTGGGGCGCGGCCGGGTCGTGGGGTGCCATGTACCCAGCATGGGTCAGGAACGCTTCGGCGTGCGCCGAACCGTGGCCGCGGGCGTCCGCTGCTCGTACTGCAGGGCGAGACCGTCGAGGATCGCCCGCAGTCCGGTCTCGAACGCGCCCTCGTCGACCTTCTGGCGGCGGTCGGCCAGCAGATGGGCCTGGCCGAGGTGCGGGTAGTCGGCGGGGTCGTACGCCGCCTCGTCGTCCACGAAACCGCGTGCGAACGAGCCCAGTGCCGAGCCCGTGACGAAGTACCGCATCAGTGCGCCGATGTACGTGGCCTGGGCGGGCGGCCAGCCCGCGCGGACCATGCCGCCGAAGGCCGCGTCGGCGACCCGCAGCCCGGCCGGACGTCGGCCGGGGCCCTGGGCCAGCACCGGGACGATGTGCGGGTGCGCGGCGAGCGCCGCACGATAGGAGACCGCCCAGTCGTGCAGGGCGGCGCGCCAGTCGCGGCCGTCGTCCTCGTCGAACATCGACAGGTCGACCTGCGCGGAGACGGAGTCCGCGACCGCGTCCAGGATCTCGTCCTTGTTGCGGAAGTGGTTGTAGAGAGAGGGCCCGCTGACTCCGAGTTCGGCCGCGAGCCGACGGGTGGAAACGGCTTCGAGTCCCTCGGAGTCCACCAGGGCGCCCGCCGCCTCGACGATGCGGTCGCGGCTGAGGAGGGGCTTGCGCGGTCGGGCCATGCCGCACATAGTAGGGCCTGCGAGCAAAAAAACTAGCGATGCTAATTAAAAGTGGGAGTGCCGAAGGATGGGCCTGGGGCTCAGCGAGGAGCCGTGCGCCGGCGGTGGTCTCCGCCTTCTGGGCCGTCCCGCTCGAACGGGCGACTGGGTACCGGACTGAGTACGCGGACGGATGTGGCGGGCGCTACGGCGGCCGAAGCTGTCCCCATGAATGAGACGACATCGGTCAAGCAGCAGAGCACCGCGGCCTTCTACGGTCAGGCCGTCGCATCTTTCGGGGTGGCGATGGGCGCGGTGACCCTGGGCATCTACTTCCTCGACGCGAACGTCTGGGTGCGGGGCTTCCTCGCCATCGGCGTCCTGTACCTCGTCACGTCCTGCTTCACCCTCGCCAAGGTCATCCGCGACCGCCAGGAGGCGGGGCAGATCATCAGCCGGGTCGACCAGGCCCGGCTGGAGAAGATCCTCGCGGAGCACGACCCCTTCCAGAAGCTCTGACGATCTCACCCACCGCCCCCTAAGCGCTTGCTCAGGTTCGGGGTATGGTGTTCGTCCTGCTGAACGGAAGGGGTCGGTGACGATGAGCACGGCGGAGGAGACCGGCGGCGAGAGCTCGCCGTGGGGCGAGGTGACGCCCGAGGCGGCCAGGCGGCTCCTCGTCGCGGCCGTCGACGCCTTCGCCGAGCGCGGGTACCACGCGACCACCACCCGTGACATCGCGGGCCGCGCCGGGATGAGTCCAGCCGCGCTCTACATCCACTACAAGACGAAGGAAGAGCTCCTCCACCGGATCAGCAGGATCGGTCACGACCGCGCCCTGCTGCTCCTGGAGACGGCCGCCGACAGTGACGGCACGGCGTCCGAGCGGCTCGCGGACGCCGTACGGTCCTTCGTCCGCTGGCATGCCGAGCGGCACACCACCGCCCGCGTGGTCCAGTACGAACTCGACGCCCTGAGTGAGGAACACCGCACCGAGATCGTCGCCCTGCGCAGGAAGAGCGATGCGGTGATCCGCCGCATCATCAGCGAGGGCGTGCAGGCGGGGGAGTTCGATGTCCCCGACATCCCGGGGACCACGCTCGCCGTGCTCTCGCTCTGCATCGACGTGGCGCGCTGGTTCAGCGCGCAGGGGAGCCGTACGCCGGACGAGGTCGGCGATCTCTACGCCGACCTCGTCCTGCGCATGGTCGCGGCCCAGCGCTCACGGCCTGCCCCCCGTTAGGGCTGCCGTCATCCCTGGTGGATCGGCGCGCGACGCGTCGGATGCGGTGCATCGCAAGGCGGAGGGGCGTCCTCGTGCCGGGTGTATTCGGGCGTTCCGGCAGCGCGGCGAGGTGCCGCGACTGTCCTCGTGCGCCCGCCGGGGATGGCGCCGCAGGGCATCTCAGAAGTAGTAGCGCGACACCGACTCGGCGACGCAGACCGGCTTTTCGCCGCCCTCGCGCTCGACCGTGACGACGGCGGTGACCTGGACGCCGCCGCCCGCCTCCTCGACATCCTTGAGGGCGGCCGTCGCGCGCAGCCGGGAGCCCACCGGCACGGTGGACGGGAAACGGACCTTGTTGGTCCCGTAGTTGATGCCCATCTTCATGCCCTCGACCCGCATGACCTGCGGGACCAGCGCCGGGAGCAGTGAGAGCGTCAGATAGCCGTGCGCGATCGTCGTGCCGAACGGGCCGGCCGCGGCCCGCTCCGGGTCGACATGGATCCACTGGTGGTCCCCGGTCGCCTCGGCGAACAGGTCGATCCTCTTCTGGTCGATCTCCAGCCACTCGCTGTGACCCAGCTGCTCGCCCACCCCGTCGCGCAGCTCCTGCGCGGACGTGAAGATCCTCGGCTCTGCCATGTCCCTGGTCCTGCCTTCCCGCTCTCGGCCGTCCGTCGTCAACCGTCGCCTGTCTAAGCGCTTGCTCAGCATGGTTGGGCGGGTGCGTTCCTGTCAACGACGGACCGGCGCGGCGGCGGGCACGTAGGGTTGGAGGGGTGCCCCAGATCCCGCAGACACTCCATGAACTCACGGTCGGCCAGCTCTCCGCGCGCAGCGGCGCCGCCGTTTCGGCCCTGCACTTCTATGAGGCGAAGGGCCTGATCAGCAGCCGCCGCACCAGCGGCAACCAGCGGCGCTACAGCAGGGACGCGCTGCGCAGGGTCGCCTTCGTCCGTGCGGCGCAGCGGGTCGGCATACCGCTGGCCACGATCCGGGACGCGCTGGCCGAACTTCCCGAGGAGCGCACCCCGAACCGCGACGACTGGGCGCGGCTGTCCGAGGCGTGGCGCTCCGAACTGGACGAACGGATCAAGCAGCTGGGACGGCTGCGCGACCATCTGACCGACTGCATCGGCTGCGGCTGTCTGTCGTTGGAGACGTGTGTGCTCTCCAACCCGAACGACATCTCCGGCGACACGATCAGCGGTTCGCGCCTGATGCCGGAGCGCCGCTCGGCGGGCTGTTCATAGGAAGCGTCGGCAGGGCCGGGTGCGCGCCGCCGTTCCGTCGCCACACAGTCCCTCATGCCGCCGACGCCAGGTCCCTCGGTTGGAACCGCCGCGCTCTCGCCAGTGCCTCCGGTGTCAGTACGGGCCGCGGGACCACGATTCCGCAGCCCGTGCAGACCGGGCCCGACCACGGCTCGCAGTCGAGGTCCTGACGCCAGGCGATCCCGGTCTCCGCGCACACCGGGCACGCCGCGCCGGGCTGCGCCTCCAGGGCCGAGACCAGCCGGCCCAGCACCTCGGGGAGCGGCGCGGACGGGTGGACCGCCGGATCCGCGCAGCGCGCCACCCCGTTCCCGCCCCAGATGTGCCGGTGCCAGTCGTCGAAGGCGGCCGGCCGGCGCAGCCCCTCGCGCTTCTCCCGCTTGCGGCGCTCGGCGAACCCGGCCTCGTACCGGAGCCAGACGGCCCGCGCCGCCTCCAGTTCCTCCAGTGCGTGCACCAGTCGCACGGGGTCGGGGGACCGGTCCTCCGGCTCCATCGTGTGCCGGGTGCACAAGTGGTCCCAGGTCGCCCGGTGACCGTAGGGGGCGAACCTCTCCAGGCACTTGCGCAGCGAGTACCGCCGCAGCGCCAGGTCACCCCGCGGATCGTGGACCTTTCTCGCAAGACTCCGGAAACCGGCCATCGCACTGCCACCTCCGTCGCTCGTACTTCGGCGTCAAGGTATGGACGTACGACGGCCCGTTTCGGCTCCATCGAAAGGCGATTCGTGTCCATCGGCTGAGGCGCCCCACGTCGGACGGTACTCGGACGCGACGGTGACGCGGCGTCATGTGACGATTCCGAAAAGGTGACCGTTGTTCATCTTGCCGACGGGGCGAGCAGGCGATGGCCGATGCCCAGGCGTACGTCGACGGCATCAACGCCTACCGCGAGAAGTCCAAGAAGGGCCGCTGCTTCCCCGGTGAGTACGTGCTCACCGGAAAGATTGACGCCATCACCAACATCGGCGAGATACAGCCGTTCAAGCTGACCGACCTGATCTCCATTGCCTCGGTCGTCGGCGGACAGTTCGGTGGCGGTGGTGGCGGCGAGGTGCAGGCGGCGCTCTCGCTGCTGTCCGCCCAGCAGAAGTACGGGGTCGCCGAAGGCACCAAGGTCTGGGAATCGTTCCGGCAGCGCAACGACCCCGAGGCTGTGCTGACGATTCACGACGGCACCTCGTTCCCGTACGCCGGCAAGCCGGCCAGGGCGCGCGGCACCGCCCTTCCCGACCACCGTGCACTGGGCGGGATCAGCCAGAAGGCGATCCACTGGTAGAACCGCCCGACGTACCAGCAGGTGGTGGAGTTCCCGGCCCACCGGTAGGGCACACATTCCAGCCCGTCCGGCGTTCGAGGACGGGACTGGTTCACCGGGCGGGCCCGAAAATAGGGCGTGTTTCGAAAGTCCCGCCTGCCAGGCGGCGTCTGGCGAAACACGCCCTTAACGGGCCCGCCCTGCTCACCTCACCGGTACTGCAGGTACTTCTTCCGTACCGCCCGGAACGCGGCAAGATCCGCCTCCCACGCCCCGACCACCTCATCCGTGTTCGCCCCCGCATCGATCATCGTGCGGACCCGCGTATTGCCGGTGAGCTTGTCGATCCAGTTGTCCGGGCGCCAGGCGAACCCGCTCCACGTCCGCTTCGCCGTCACCAGCAGCGCGATCCCCGTGCGCACCGGATCGAACATCTCCCGGTCCTGGACATGCAGCTGTACCCCGCCGACCGTCTTCCCCTGGAACTTGGAGAACGTCGGGGCGAAGTACGCCTCACGGAAAGCGACTCCGGGCAGGTCGAGGGCGTTCGCGGCCGCCGCCCACCGGTGGTCGATCCCCTCCGCGCCGAGGAGTTCGAACGGCCGGGTCGTTCCCCGGCCCTCGGACAGGTTCGTACCCTCGAACAGACAGGTGCCCGAGTACACCAGCGCCGTGTCGGGCGTCGGCATGTTGGGGCTCGGCGGCACCCACGGCAGACCGGTGCCGTCGAAGAAGTCCGCGCGCCGCCATCCCGACATCTTCACGATGTCCAGTTCGACCGGCCGCGCGGCCAGGAACTCCGCGTTGAAGAGCAGCGCCAGCTCGGTGACCGTCATGCCGTGGGCCTGCGCGATCTCCCGGCGCCCCACGAAGGTCGAGAACGCCGGGTCGAGGACCGGCCCCAGCGCGGCCCGCCCCGTCACCGGGTTCGGCCGGTCCAGGACGACGAACCGCTTGCCCGCGAGCGCCGCCGCCTCCATGCAGTCGTAGAGCGTCCAGATGTACGTGTAGAAGCGGGCGCCCGCGTCCTGGATGTCGAAGACGACGGTGTCCACGCCGGACGCGGTGAAGATGTCGGCGAGCGGCTTTCCGCTCTTCAGGTACGTGTCGTAGACGGGGAGCCCGGTCGCCGGGTCGTCGTACCGCCCCTCCGAGCCGCCCGCCTGCGCCGTGCCGCGGAAGCCGTGCTCGGGGCCGAAGACCGCGACCAGGTTCACACGCTCGTCCGGGTGCATCACATCGACGATGTGGCGCACGTCGGACGTGATTCCGGTCGGGTTGGTGACGATCCCGACCTTCTGTCCCTTCAACAGCGCATAGCCGTCCGCCGCCAGCCGGTCGAAGCCGGTACGGACCCGATTGCGTCCGGAGCCCTGCCCCGTGCCGGGGAGGGGGCCCGCGGCCGCGTTCCCGGTTCCGGAAGCCGTCGCCGCGAGGGCTCCCACTGCACCACCGGCGGCAAGCAAACCACGTCTGGACAGGCTCATTCGGCTACCTCCATGATCGCTCCGACTGTCATGGTCACGCACGCTAGCGCGCGCATGGGGCCGCATGGAACGAGGCGGACGAGAGCGGTGTGACAGGAGTGCCGACAAGTTGCCGGCCGGGCCCTTCCTCGAGGGCATACCGACTGGTTAGTCTGCTGGGGCAGTCGGCTGAGAGAGGCGGAACCCGATGAGTACGGTGCAGGGCGCGGGCGTAGTGGTCACGGGGGCCGGGGGCGGCATCGGTGCCGCTCTGGCCCGCAGATTCGCCGCGGAAGGCGCCAGGGTCGTCGTCAACGACCTCGACGAGAGCCGCATCAAGACGCTCGCGGAGGAGATCGGCGGCGCCGCCGTCGCCGGAGACGCCTCGCAGATCGTGGACGCCGCCCGGGACTCGCTGGACGGCACCGTCGACATCTACTGCGCCAACGCCGGTCTCGCCTCGCCCGGTGACGTCTTCGCCGACGAGGAGGTCTGGGCCGCGGCCTGGGACGTCAATGTGATGGCCCATGTCCGCGCGGCCAGGGCGCTGCTCCCGGACTGGCTGGAGCGCGGCAGCGGCCGGTTCGTCACCACCGCGTCCGCCGCCGGACTGCTGACGATGATCGGCGCCGCGCCGTACAGCGTCACCAAGCACGGCGCCGTCGCCTTCGCCGAATGGCTCTCGCTGACCTACCGCCACCGGGGCATCAAGGTTCATGCGATCTGCCCGCAGGGTGTACGTACGGACATGCTCACCGCCGCCGGTTCGGCCGGCGAGCTGGTCCTCGCCCCCAGCGCCATCGAGCCGGAGGATGTCGCCGACGCCCTCTTCGACGCCATGGCCGAGGACCGCTTTCTCGTCCTGCCGCATCCCGAGGTCGCCGGGTACTACCGGGCCCGCACCAAGAACACCGACCACTGGCTCAGCAATATGAACCACCTCCAGCAGAAGTGGGAGGAGACCGGCACATGACCGAGAACGGCACCGACGCACTCACCGGGTGATCAACGCCTCCGGTCTCGAGGTGTGGCCGCGCGAGGCGGAAGACGCCCTGCACACCCACCCGGCGGTCCGGGAGGCGGCCGTCGTCGGCGCCCCGACGCGTACACGTACCCGCGCGACGTCCGGTGCCGTGACCGGCAATGTTTGCCGCGGCGGGGCAGAGCTTGCCGGGAGCGGCACTGGATCCTGGCCGGACTTCCCAAGACGGCAAGTGGGAAGATCCTCAGGCGGGAACTGCGTTCCCAGCAGGAGAACGTGTACGACTTCACTACGGAAAGGCAGGTGACGGCCATGACCAGAACGACGGACGGGAACGACGCCCCCGTCCCTCAGCGGCTGCTGGCCGCCGCCACCCGGCTCTTCGCCGAGCAGGGCTACGACCGGACGTCGGTCCAGGAGATCGTCGAGGCGGCAGGCGTCACGAAGGGCGCCCTCTACCACTATTTCGGCTCCAAGGAGGATCTCCTCCAGGAGGTCTACTCCCGGGTGCTGCGACTCCAGCAGGAACGCCTCGACGCGTTCGCGGACGCGGAGGCGCCGGTCGAGCAGCGGCTGCGGGACGCGGCGGCTGACGTGGTCGTCACGACGATCGAGAACCTCGACGACGCGGCGATCTTCTTCCGCTCGATGCACCATCTGAGCCCGGAGAAGAACAAGCAGGTACGGATGGAGCGGCGCCGCTACCACGAGCGGTTCCGGGCGCTGGTGGAGGAGGGGCAGCGGAGCGGGGTGTTCTCCACCGCGACGCCGGCGGATCTGGTGGTGGACTACCACTTCGGATCGGTGCACCACCTGTCGACGTGGTACCGCCCGGACGGTCCGCTGAGCCAGCAGGAGGTCGCGGACCACTTGGCGGATCTGCTGCTGCGCGCGCTGCGCCCCTGACGCCGGATCAGAGGCGGGGGAGCGGCATCCGCCCGGCCGGCTCCGCGTTCCCGAGTGCGGTCCGACACCATCCACGGGCCGGACGGGCAGATGCTCAGCCCGTCCGGCTTCTGAGGGCGTGGCGCGGCTGCGGCCCGTGCCGCCCCCCATGTGCCGGTCGGTCTTACGGCCTCCCCCGCGGTAGGGAGTGGATCAGCGAGCGGCATCGTGCGGCTTCGATGGCAAGGCGGAGGAGGGAGTCGACGCGGAGCGTCGGTGACTGACGACAACGCGGCCGGCGGGGTCGCAGGGCGTCGGGAGCCCACTCCCTGCCGCGGGGGAGGCCGTTACACGTACCGCTTGATCTCGCGCCGCGCCAGCGACCGCTGATGCACCTCGTCCGGCCCGTCAGCCAGCCTCAGCGTCCGCGCCCCTGCCCACAGTTCCGCCAGCGGGAAGTCCTGGCTCACGCCGCCCGCGCCGTGCAACTGCACCGCGTGGTCGAGGATGTCGACCACCGCGCGGGGAGTGGCGATCTTGATGGCCTGGATCTCCGTGTGCGCCCCCCGGTTGCCCACCGTGTCCATCAGCCATGCCGTCTTCAGCACCAGCAGCCGCAGCTGTTCCACCGTGACCCGCGCGTCCGCGATCCAGTTCTGCACGACGCCCTGCTGCGCGAGCGGCTTGCCGAAGGCCGTACGGGACACCGCCCGCTTGCACATCAGCTCGATGGCCCGCTCGGCCATTCCGATCAGCCGCATGCAGTGGTGGATCCGGCCGGGCCCCAGGCGCGCCTGCGCGATGCCGAAGCCGCCTCCCTCTTCGCCGATCAGGTTCGTCGCGGGCACCCGCACATCGGTGAACACGACCTCCGCGTGACCGCCGTGGTCATGGTCCTCGTACCCGTACACCTGCATGGCGCGCCGCACTTCGAGCCCGGGCGTGTCGCGCGGGACGAGGATCATCGACTGCTGGCGGCGGATGTCGGCGCCGTCGGGGCCATCGGCAGTCGCGGTCTTGCCCATCACGATGAAGATCCGGCAGTTCGGGTTCATCGCCCCGGAGATGTACCACTTGCGGCCGTTGATGACGTAGTTGTCGCCATCGCGCACGATCCGGGTCTCGATGTTGGTCGCGTCCGACGAGGCCACCTCGGGCTCCGTCATGGCGAACGCCGACCGGATCTCCCCGGCGAGCAGCGGCTCCAGCCACTGCTTCTTCTGCTCGTCCGTGGCGAACTGGAGGAGCACCTCCATGTTGCCCGTGTCCGGCGCCGCGCAGTTGAGCGCGGTCGGCGCCAACTGCGGGGAACGGCCGGTGATTTCGGCGAGCGGTGCGTACTGGAGGTTGGTCAGCCCGGCACCGTGCTCCGTGTCGGGCAGGAAGAGGTTCCACAGACCCTGCCTGCGCGCCTCGGCCTTGAGGTCCTCGACGATCTGCGGGGTGTCCCACGGGGAGGCGAGCAGTGCCCGCTGCTCGTGCGCGATCGTCTCGGCCGGGTGCACGTGCTCGTCCATGAAGGTGAGCAGCTTGGTGCGCAGCTCTTCCGTACGGGCGTCGAATGCGAAGTCCATGGGGGTGATCAGCCTTCCTGGAGGGTCGTGAGGCCGTGCGCGATGAAGACGGGGACGAGATCGCCGATGCGGTCGAAGCCGGCGCCGACGGTCTGACCGAGGGTGTAGCGGTAGTGGATGCCCTCCAGGATCACGGCGAGCTTGAACCACGCGAACGCCGTGTACCAGGAGACGGCGGAGGTGTCCCGGCCGGAGCGGGCCGCGTAGCGTTCGATGAGTTCGGTGGGCGTGGGGTGGCCGGCCGCTCCGCTGGTGGTCGAGACCGGGGACGTGGGCAGACCCAGATTGCAGCTGTACATGACCAGCAGACCGAGGTCGGTCAGCGGGTCGCCGAGCGTCGACATCTCCCAGTCGAGGACGGCCTTGATCCGGTCGTCGGAGCCGATCAGTACGTTGTCCAGGCGGTAGTCGCCGTGGATGACGGTGGGTGCGGGGGAGACGGGCAGTTCGCGCCCGAGCGCGGCATGCAGCTCGTCGATACCGAGCAGTTCGCGGTTGCGGGAGGCGTCCAGCTGCTTGCCCCAGCGGCGCAGCTGCCGGTCGAGGAACCCCTCGGGGCGCCCGAAGTCGCCGAGCCCCACCGACTCCGGGTCCACGGCGTGCAGTTCCACCAGCGTGTCGACCAGGCCCAGGACGACTTCGCGGGTGCGCTCGGCACCGAGCGGGGCGAGCTGCTCGGCGGTGCGGTACGGGGTCCCCTCGACGTACTCCATGACGTAGAAGGGTGATCCGATGACGGAGTCGTCCTCGCAGAGCAGCAGCGGCTCGGGCACAGGCACGGCCGTCGGGTGCAGCGCGCTGATGACCCGGTGTTCACGCTTCATGTCGTGCGCGGTGGCGAGGACATGGCCGAGCGGAGGCCGGCGGACGACCCAGTGGCCCGTGCCGTCCGTGACGACGTACGTCAGGTTGGAGCGGCCGCCCTCGACGAGCCGGGCCTCGAGCGGTCCGTTCACCAGACCCGGCCGCTCGCGGTGGAGATGTCCGCGGAGCCGGTCCAGGTCGAGACCTGGCGGATGGACTGGGCTCATCGTGCGCACCTCCGGGGTGAAAAGACGTCGATGCTCATGATGCCGACCAGTCGGTATGTCGTCCAGTGAACTCCCGGAATCCGGTGCGTGGACTCCGTGCCGATTGGCTCGGAACCCTGGTGTCAGTCGTATCGGTGAATGGGGTTCACGTATGAATGCTGCGCTGGTGATCGACGAAGTCCGGCTGACCCCGATCCTCATTGCCACCCCTTCCTCGAAGGGGCCACCGTCTGCGTTGCGGGCCGCCCGAGCAGCCCGGATGGTCGGATGATGAAGGCGATCAGGCGCGGGCCGCTGCCGTCGACCCGGTCGACCGGAAGGCAAGGGAGGGCCACCTCCAGTCCGGACTGGAGGCCGTCTTTTCGCTGGAGCAGGCCGCCGACGCCCAGCGGCCCACCGAGGAGGGACGCACCCGCGGAAAGATCGTCGTCACCGTCCACTGGGACGACTGACCGGCGCACCCCTCAGAAGATCACCGCCGCGGCGAACACCGCGAGCGCGATCGTGCACGCAGCCGCCGTCAGGGCGTCGCGCGGTGCCAGTGGCTGCGGCCGCGCGGTCCCCACCCCGAGCACCCGCCGGTGCGCCACCCGCAGAAACGCAAGCCAGGCCAGCGCGCTCAGCGACACGGCCACGATCCTGGCCGGGGTCGCACCCCCGTGCAGCGCCGCCCTGCCCGCCAGCAGTGCCACCACCGTGCAGGACAGGGTGGTGCGCCGCCACGCCAGCCGGGTCCGCTCGGGCTGCAGTCCGGGGTCCCGCTCCCCGGCGGTCACCGGCCCTCCCAGCCGAAGAGGACCACCACCACCATCGCGACGGCGACGACGGCGACAGCGACACTGAGCAGCGTCGGGAACCGGGAGACCGGCAGGTCCTCGCCGCGCCGCATCGCCCGCTCGCACAGCACCCAGTGGTTGACCGCCCGCAGGGACGAGAACACACCGGCGGCGAGCAGGGCGAGCGCCAGCCCCGCCCTGAGCCCCCAGGCCAGTTCCGGCAGGAACTGGTCCACGGCGAAACCGCCGCCGATGAGCGCTAGAGCCGTCCGGATCCAGGCGAGGAAGGTGCGTTCGTTGGCGAGCGAGAAGCGGTAGTCGGGGGTGTCGCCCTCTTCACGGATCCGCTGCGGCGCAAACCACAGCTTCACCCCTTGTACGAACTCTTTCACGCCCGAACCTTATCGATCACTTTGTCGCCTGCTGCCCGTCGGAGCGTGGCCTGCCCGGTACTCCCGCAGCCGGCGGTACGTCTCCAGACCGTCCGGCACCCACTCCCCGTCGCCGAGCCGCTCCGCCAGTTCGCCATCGGTGAGGAAGGTGTGCCAGGCGACCTCCTCCACCTGCGGGTTCACCGGAAGCTCGCACCGCACCTGGTAGACGTACGACCACCAGGTGTGCTTTCCGCCCGTGTAGAGGAACTTGAAGAGCGGTTCGGGGCGGGGGAGTCCGGAGACCCCGAGCTCCTCCTCGGCCTCCCGCAGCGCCGCCTCGTCGTACGACTCGCCCGCGCCGACCACCCCGCCGACGAACATGTCGTAGTGCGAGGGAAAGACCAGCTTGGTCGCGGTCCTGCGGTGCACGAAGAGACGGCCCTCGGCGTCCCGGGCCTCGATGAAGACGCAGCGATGGCGCAGGCCCCGCGCGGTCGCCTCACCGCGCGGGGCCTGCCCCACGACCTCGTCGTTCTCGTCGACGATGTCCAGGATCTCGTCAGCAGCAGTCATGCCGTCCATCCAACCTCAGGCCGGAGTCCCGGACCCGGCCGGGGATCACTGACCGATGACGTACTTCACGGTCGGACCGATGGTCCAGCCGCCGTCCACGGCGACCTCGGCGCCGGTGATGCGGGAGGCGGCGTCCGACAGCAGGAAGGTCACGGGCTGGGCGATCTCGGACGGCTCGCCGATCCGGCCCATCGGGGTGTTCGGGTGGTTGCCCTCGCCCTGCTGGATGCCGACCGACGCGGTCATCGGCGTGTGGACCGTGCCCGGGTGGACGGAGTTCACCCGTACCTTCGCCGCGCCCGACTCCACCGCGCCGACCTTCGTGAGGCCGCGGCCGCTCCACTTGGACGCGCCGTAACCGGGCACGGCGACCACCGCCGAAAGACGGGCAGCCGGACGCCCGGCCGCCCGTCAGTACGGCTGGAGGCTGCGCCTGCGCTGATGGTGGCCGCGCCCCTCCGGCATCGCCGGATGCAGCCCCAGCAGCATGATCCCGACGACGATCGCCGTCAGACCCGTCGCCTGCCAGGCCAGCGCGGCCGCGTCGGTGCGCAGCTGGTCGCCGAGGAACCCGACCCCGCAGGCGATCCCGGCCAGCGGCTGGGCGGCGGTCAGCGCGGGCAGCGACGTCCGCAGCGGCCCCGTCTCGAAGGCGCTCTGCACCAGGATCAGACCCGTCACGCCCAGCACCACCACCGCGTACGGCTGCCAGCCCGTCACCAGTGCCGTCCACCCCGCGTCCGACAGTCGCTGTCCGCTCACCCGGGTCAGCGCGTCCTGGAGGCCGTACAGCAGCCCGGCCGCCACCGCGAGCAGAGCGGGGGCAGCTCCGTGTTGCGAGCGCTTCGCGAACGTGGTCAACACCATGGCTATGCCCACGACCACACCGATCACCAGCCAGTGCCGCAGCTCGTTCGTGACCACCTCGCCACCCTGCGGCCGGCCTCCCAGCAGGAAAGCGGTGACCCCGCCGGCCAGCAGCCAGAGCCCCGCCCAGCCCTGCCGGCCCAGCCGCTGCCCGGTGCGATGGCGCGACAGAGCCATCGCGAAGAGCAGATTGGTCGCCAGCAGCGGCTCGACGACGGACACCTCGCCCTTGCCCAGGGCCAGCGCCCCCAGCGCCATACCGCAGACCATCAGCCCGATCCCGGCCAGCCAGCTCGGCACCCGCATCAGGTCGAGCAGCAGCCGGGGGGAGAGGAAGTCGCTCCTCGGGGCGTGCTCGGCAGCGGCCTGCTGCAGGACAAAGCCGAATCCCAGACAGCAGGCAGCGCTCACCGCGAGCACGAGGACCAGCACCGACACACTTCCCTTCCTCAAGTCCGGCCAGGGGAGGGTGATTTGTTTCGACGATAGCGCCTCGGTGGCAGGGGTGCGGCCGGAGCGCCGCCGACCGGGCGGTTGACGCCGCACCGGCCGGTGCCCAAGATCTGACGCACGAGTAACTTCCGGCTTGCTCCGGCCCGCCCTGACAAGGATGGAACCCATGGCGTACGACGCTGATGTGATCGTGATCGGGGCAGGGCTCGCGGGTCTCGTGGCCACCGCCGAGCTCGCCGACGCGGGCCGCACGGTGATCCTGCTCGACCAGGAGCCCGAGCAGTCGCTCGGCGGTCAGGCGCACTGGTCTTTCGGCGGTCTCTTCCTCGTCGACTCGCCCGAGCAGCGCCGCATGCGGATCAAGGACAGCCAGGAGTTGGCCCTTCAGGACTGGCTCGGCGCGGCGGGGTTCGACCGCAAGGAGGACCACTGGCCGCAGAAGTGGGCCGAGGCGTACGTCGATTTCGCGGCCGGGGAGAAGCGGTCCTGGCTGCACGCCCAGGGGCTGCGGATCTTCCCCGTCGTCGGCTGGGCCGAACGCGGCGGTTACGGCGCGACCGGCCACGGCAACTCGGTACCCCGTTTCCACATCACCTGGGGCACCGGCCCCGGCGTCGTCGCTCCGTTCGAACGCCGGGTCCGCGAGGGCGTCACCAAGGGGCTTGTCCGGCTGAGGTTCCGCCACCGGGTCACCGGTCTCGGCCGCACCGCGGGCGCTGTCGACACCGTGACCGGCGAAGTCCTCGAACCGAGCGGCGTCGGGCGCGGCACGGCGAGCAGCCGCGAGGTGACCGGCACCTTCGAGCTGAAGGCACAGGCGGTGATCGTCACCTCCGGCGGCATCGGCGGCAACCATGACCTCGTCCGCGCCCAGTGGCCCGAGCGGCTCGGCACCCCGCCCGCGAAGATGCTCTCCGGGGTGCCCGCCCATGTCGACGGGCTGATGCTCGGGATCACCGAGGAGGCGGGCGCCCACCACATCAACCGCGACCGGATGTGGCACTACACCGAGGGCATCGAGAACTGGAACCCGATCTGGGCCAAGCACGGCATCCGGATCCTGCCGGGCCCCTCCTCGCTCTGGCTGGACGCCCGCGGCAAGCGGCTGCCGGTCCCGCTCTTCCCTGGCTTCGACACGCTCGGCACCCTCGAACACATCATGAAGTCCGGTCACGAATACACCTGGTTCGTTCTCGACCAGAAGATCATCGGGAAGGAGTTCGCGCTCTCCGGCTCCGAGCAGAACCCCGACCTGACCGGGAAGTCGGTCCGTGACGTGATCGGCCGGGCGCGCGCCGACGTGCCGGGCCCGGTCAAGGCGTTCATGGACAACGGCGTGGACTTCGTCGTCGAGAAGGACCTCGACGCACTGGTCCGCGGCATGAACGCGCTCACCGGCGAGCAGCTGATCGACGCGGACGCGCTGCGCCGCGAGATCACCGCCCGGGACCGCGAGATCGCCAACCCGTTCACCAAGGATCTCCAGATCACGGCGGTCCGCGGGGCCCGCGCCTATCTGGGCGACAGGCTGATCCGTACGGCGGCACCGCACCGCATCCTCGACCCGAAGGCCGGCCCGCTGATTGCCGTGCGGCTGAACATCCTCACCCGCAAGTCGCTCGGCGGACTCGAGACGGACCTCTCGTCGCGGGTGCTGACCGAGGACGGCACGCCGCTCGCCGGTGTGTACGCGGCCGGGGAGGCGGCCGGATTCGGCGGCGGAGGGGTGCACGGCTACCGCTCGCTCGAAGGGACGTTCCTCGGCGGCTGCATCTTCTCCGGGCGGGTGGCGGGTCGCGCCGCGGCAGAGGCGGTCGGCGCCTGAGGGGTGTCCCTCAGGGCCTGTTCTGAGTTCCCCGCCTGCGCCCCGACGCCCGGCACGCACGCTCGCCGCACGACGCCGCAGGACAGGTGGCTCCGCCACATGACCTGCGACACCGCACGCCGATCGCACGCACCGACCACCGCTGCGCCCGCGCTTCGCGCGGACGAC
>NZ_JBEZKL010000045.1:0-56132 GCF_040704695.1 Streptomyces sp. NPDC048411 | reverse complement strand
CCAGACTCTTTTTCGTTTCCGTTTCCGGTCCGAATTTGATTCCGGTGGCCGTTGAAGTGGCCTTTGCCTTTCGGCGGATCCGACTTTATCAGAAGCGTTTCGACCGATCTAATCGGCTTCATTGCTTGAGATAGATAAAGGAATCAATGGCTCTACGGAAGCTTGGTTCCGTTGAGAGCGAGATAGATACTAGCCGTTGGGATCGAACCTGTCCAGTCCGACTCAACCGTTTGAATCTACCTCCCCCCGTCCACCATGTCAACGGTTTTTGGGGCGAGGAGAAGACTAGCAGGTCAGCGGGGTCGTACGCACCATCAGGCAGCGGCCGGGAGCTCGGCGCTCCGCTCGGTGGCGTCGAGGTCTCCTGCCTCTCCGGCTCGGGCCGCGCGGCCGCCGAGTATGTAGACATACGCGAGAAACGCCAGCTCGGCCGCGATGCCGATGGCGATACGGGCCCAGGTGGGCAGACCCGAGGGGGTGACGAAACCTTCGATCACGCCCGAGACGAACAGGACCAAGGCCAGACCGATGGCCATGCCAATGGCGGCTCGGCCTTGCTGCGCCAGGGCGGAGCGGCGGGTCTGCGGGCCGGGGTCGATGACCGTCCAGCCGAGGCGGAGGCCTGTACCGGCTGCGACGAATACCGCGGTGAGCTCGAGCAGGCCGTGCGGGAGGACCAGGCCGAGAAAGGTGTCGAGTCGGCCGGCCGACGACATCAGGCCGATGCCGACCGCGAGGTTGAGTACGTTCACGAAGAGGATCCAGATCACCGGCAGGCAGAGGAACGCCCCCAGGACCAGACACATCGCGGCGGCCTGAGCATTGTTCGTCCAGACCTGGGCGGCGAACGAAGCGGCCGGGTGGCTGGAGTAGTACGTCTCGTACTCCCCTCCGGGGCTTGTCATGCGGCGGAGGTCTTCAGGGGCGGCGATCGCCGCCTGGACCTCCGGGTGGGTGCCGATCCACCAGCCCATGAGTGCGGCCAGGAGCGTCGAGAGGACGGCCGTGGGTATCCACCAGTGCCTGGAGCGGTAGACCGCTGCGGGAAAGCCGGCGGTCAGGAAGCGGGTGGCGTCGCGCCAGGTGGCCAGGCGGGTGCCCGTCACCGTGGACCGGGCGCGGGCCACGAGCTGGGTGAGGCGCGCGGTGAGCATCGGGTCAGGGGCGCTGGACTGGATCAGTGAGAGATGGGTGGCCGTCCGCTGATAGAGGGCGACGAGTTCGTCGGCTTCGGCGCCGGTGAGACGGCGCCCGCGGTGCAGGAGGTGGTCCAGGCGGTCCCACTCGGTGCGGTGGGCTGTCACGAAGACGTCGAGATCCATGGTCGGCTGCTGCTCCAGGCATGGGTGCGTACGGGTCCGTACTACTGCGGCGCGCTGCGGGTCAGCTTGGCAGACTGACCTCCCGAGGGGCAGGGAAGGTCGGCGAAGGGTGGGCGGCAATGAGTGAGCTCGTGACCGGGGACGCGGTCGTGCTGGGGCTGAGGCCGGCGAAACTGCCGAGTCGGGCGCTGGCTCTGGCGATCGATCTTGTCGTGGTGTGGACGGTTTTCATCCTGGTGTCGATCGGGCTGACCGTCGCGACGGTGACGCTGGACGAGGCGGCGAGCGCGGCCATTGCCGTCGCCACGTTTCTGCTCGTGCTGGTGGGCGGGCCCATCGCGGTGGAGACGCTCAGCCACGGCCGTTCGCTGGGGAAGCTGGCGTGCGGGCTCCGGGTGGTGCGGGACGACGGCGGGCCGATCCGGTTCCGGCACGCGCTGGTGCGCGGGGCGATGGGGGTCGTCGAGCTTCTGATGACGCTCGGGGTCGTCGCATCCATCGCGTCGCTGGTGTCGGCGCGGGGGCGGCGGCTCGGGGATGTCTTCGCGGGGACGCTCGTCGTACGGGAACGGGTGCCTGCGGGGCGGGGTGTCGCCGTGCCGCCTCCGCCGCCATGGATGGTCGGACGGTTCGCCGGGCTTGATCTGTCGGCGGTGCCGGACGAGCTGTGGCTGGCGATACGGCAGTACCTGACGCGGATGAACCAGCTCGATGCGGAGGTGGGGTGGTCGATGGCCACGCGGCTGAGTGGGGAGCTGGCCGCGCGTACGGGGGTTCCTGTTCCGGAAGGGGTGCCGGCCGCGGCGTATCTGGCCGGCGTGGTGAACGAGCGGCAGGCACGGGACGCGCGGCGGGTGTTCGCCACTGCGCAGAGAGTTTCCCCGGAGGTCGCGGGTCCGCCTGTGGACGGACAGACAGGTCTGCACGTCGTCGGACAGAGCGGTATGGAGGGCGCGGGGGGCGTGCGGGCTGCGTCGGCGCCCATGGAGAGGCCGGCCCCTGTGGAACCCGTTAACCCTGGGGCTTTTGGCGTTTCCGAGGCGGACGGGTCCCCGGTGCGGACTCCGGGCACTGGGTTTGCGCCGCCTGCTTGAGGGGCTCACAAAATGGGAGTCCGATCAGCTCGGGGCGTCTGGTGCGTGCGATCGCAAGGCGCCGGAAGGTCCTCGGATGGGGTCTCCCCTGCTCGAACGAAGCTGAGAGCTTGGGGAAGGAGCTACTAGGGCATTTCGGCAACGCAGCGAGCGTGCGTGCCAGACGTCGCGAGCCGGGCGCCCATTTTGTGAGCTCCTCTTAGCGAGGGGAGGGCGGGGATTCCAGCTCTTCGAGCTCGATGCCGGGGGCCGAGAGGACCACGTCGCCGGCGATGTGGACGGTGTGCTGCTCACCCGTGTCCAAGGCGCTGACCTGGTATTCGTCCACCATCAGGGGGCCACTGTCAGTGGCATGCGCTTCACTGTTCACCAGGGCCCAGGACTGGTCGACGGTACGGGGGGCGAGGACGGGTTCCGTGAAGGCGACGAGGCGAACGCGGGTCGCGGGGGAACCGGGGGTGAGGCGCAGTAGTCGTGAGGTCGCGACGAGGAATGCGGGAGAGGTGCCGGTGAAGGCGTGGGCGCGGACATTGCCTTCGGTGGCATGGGTACCGGTCGGATCGGTGCGGACCCAGGTGACGCCTTCGAGGGCGGCTCCTCGGATCTGCCAGCTCGCGGCGTGGAGTTCGAGGCGAACGGGGCGGCCGAGTTCGTCGAGGGTGAGGTCGACGGAGCCCAGCTGATCGCCGGAGGGGGCGGTGGTCAGGGAGACGTAGCGCCAGCCGGAGGGGCCTGGGGCGCATTGGAAATGTTCTTGACCGAGGGGGGTGTGGTCGTGGGGATCATGGAGCGAATAACGGCCGCGGGGCATGGGGTCCTTCGGGTTCCTCGAGCTGTGCGGGTGCCGTACGGCGCAGGCCCCCGACACGGGGGTGCGGGGGCCTGCGCTCGTATCTGCTGCTGAAGGAAGGGCTGGTCCGTCCGTCAGGGCGGTTCCGGACCGGTCACCGGCCGGTCTGATCTGTGCCGCCGGCGGACGGGATCAGCGCCGGATCAGTAGCGGTAGTGGTCGGGCTTGTACGGGCCTTCGACCTCGACGCCGATGTAGGCGGCCTGCTCGGGGCGGAGTGTCGTGAGCTTCACGCCGAGCGCGGCGAGGTGGAGGCGGGCGACCTTCTCGTCGAGGTGCTTGGGCAGCACGTAGACGTCGGTCGGGTAGTCCTCGGGCTTGGTGAACAGCTCGATCTGGGCCAGGGTCTGGTCCGCGAACGAGTTGGACATGACGAACGAGGGGTGGCCCGTGGCGTTGCCCAGGTTCAGCAGGCGGCCCTCGGACAGCACGATGATGACCTTGCCGTCGGGGAAGGTCCACGTGTGGACCTGCGGCTTGACCTCGTCCTTGACGATGCCGTCGATCTTGGCGAGACCGGCCATGTCGATCTCGTTGTCGAAGTGGCCGATGTTCCCGACGATCGCCTGGTGCTTCATCTTGGCCATGTCGGCGGCCATGATGATGTCCTTGTTGCCCGTCGTGGTGACGAAGATGTCGGCCTGGGCGACGACGTCGTCGAGGGTGGCGACCTGGTAGCCGTCCATTGCCGCCTGGAGCGCGCAGATCGGGTCGATCTCGGTGATGATCACGCGGGCGCCCTGGCCACGGAGGGACTCCGCGCAGCCCTTGCCCACGTCGCCGTAGCCGCAGACAACGGCGGTCTTGCCGCCGATCAGGACGTCGGTGGCGCGGTTGATGCCGTCGATCAGGGAGTGGCGACAGCCGTACTTGTTGTCGAACTTGGACTTGGTGACGGCGTCGTTGACGTTGATCGCCGGGAAGAGGAGGGTGCCGTCGCGGTGCATCTCGTACAGCCGGTGCACACCGGTCGTGGTCTCCTCGGTGACGCCGCGGATCTCGGACGCCAGCTGGGTCCACTTCTGCGGGGCCTCGCCGAGGGTGCGGTTCAGCAGCGTGAGGATGTGGCCGTACTCCTCGCTGTCGGCGGTCGACGGGTCCGGGGCCGATCCGGCCTTCTCGAACTCGACGCCCTTGTGGACGAGGAGGGTGGCGTCGCCGCCGTCGTCGAGGATCATGTTCGGGCCGCCGGTGGGCGTGTTCGGCCAGGTCAGGGCCTGCTCCGTGCACCACCAGTACTCTTCCAGCGTCTCGCCCTTCCAGGCGAAGACCGGGACGCCGGCGGGGGCGTCCGGGGTGCCGTTCGGGCCGACGGCGATGGCCGCGGCGGCGTGGTCCTGGGTGGAGAAGATGTTGCAGGAGGCCCAGCGGACCTGGGCGCCGAGCGCGACCAGGGTCTCGATCAGCACGGCGGTCTGCACGGTCATGTGCAGCGAGCCGGTGATGCGGGCGCCGGCGAGCGGCTGTGCGGCGGCGTACTCCTTGCGGATCGACATCAGGCCGGGCATCTCGTGCTCGGCGAGCGTGATCTCCTTGCGGCCGAACTCCGCGAGGGAGAGGTCGGCGACCTTGAAGTCCTGTCGATTGGCGACCGTCGTCATAACGGGCTGCTCCTCGTAATGGGGTCGAGGGTGGATAGGGCCGGCTCTGCGGCGGCGGGCACACGAATGCCCGGGCGCTCGCAGCGCAGTCCGTCGGAGGCCCTCTCTCCCTCGCCCGGTCCGCAGGAGCGGAGCGGCCGACCGCCATCAGCAGCGACGTCTGACACTGTCACCGAATCTACACCGATCGGCCCAGTCGCTCCCAGCCCACTCGGGGCCGGGAGCGGTCAAAAGGGGGATCGGGAGGGTCAGTGGCCGGAATCGACCGGGTCGGTGTCGGGGGCCGTGGCCGGATTGGTGCCCGCGGCGGCGGCCGCCTCGTTGAAGATGTCCGGTTCAAGGTAAATGACCCGGGCGATCGGGACGGCTTCGCGGATGCGGGCCTCGGCGGCGTTGATGGCGTTGGCGACCTCGGTGGCGGTGTCGTCGTGCTGGACGGCGATCTTCGCGGCGACCAGCAGTTCCTCCGGGCCGAGATGGAGCGTACGCATGTGGATGATGCGGGTGACGGTTTCGCCGTCGACGACCGCGGCCTTGATCTTCTCGACCTGGTCGGTGCCGGCGGCCTCACCGAGCAGCAGCGACTTCGTCTCGGCGGCGAGGACGATCGCGATGATGATCAGCAGGGTGCCGATGCAGAGGGTGCCGATTCCGTCCCAGACGCCGTTGCCGGTCCCGAGGGCCAGGCCGACACCTGCGAGGGCGAGCACCAGACCGATCAGCGCGCCGAAGTCCTCCAGGAGGACGACGGGGAGCTCGGGGGCCTTCGCGCGGCGGATGAACTCCTTCCAGGAGAGCGATCCGCGGGTCTCGTTGGACTCCTTGATGGCCGTACGGAAGGAGAAGCCCTCGGCGATGATCGCGAAGACCAGTACGCCGACCGGCCAGTACCAGGCCTCGATCTCGTGCGGGTGCTTGATCTTCTCGTAGCCCTCGTACACCGCGAACATGCCACCGACCGAGAACAGGACGATGGAGACGAGGAAGGCGTAGATGTAGCGCTCACGGCCGTAGCCGAAGGGGTGCTGAGGGGTGGCTTCGCGCTGGGCCTTCTTGCCGCCGAGCAGCAGAAGCCCCTGGTTGCCCGAGTCAGCGAGCGAGTGGACGCTCTCCGCGAGCATCGACGACGAGCCACTGAACAGGAACGCCACGAATTTGGCCACTGCGATCGCGAGATTGGCGCCGAGCGCCGCCACGATCGCCTTGGTTCCGCCTGACGCACTCATGGGTGCCTGGTGTCCCTTCGTCAATGCTGCGGCCCTGGCGCCGCGGTACGGCCGGACATTGTTGCAGCCGCTGATTCGGACGGTACGTCAGGCCACCACTGTGGCGCGGAACAGTGTGCCGGTACCGGACGCTTCGACCGATTCGTCCGACGGCACGAAGACCGAGCCGCCGGGGGCGAGGTCAAGTGTGCCGACGCGAGGCGCACCGGCGGTGCAGAGCAGGATCTGCGGGGCGGACCTGGTCAGGTCCACGGGGGCGGCGCCGGGTGAGAGGTCGTAGCGCGACAGCCGGAATTCGTCGACCGGGGTCTCGTACAGCTCCTCTCCGGAAGGGGACGCCTCGGGACGCAGGATGCCGGGGTCGGTCGCCTCGAAGCGGACGACTGCGAGGAGCTCGGGGACGTCGATGTGCTTGGGCGTCAGTCCGCAGCGCAGCACGTTGTCCGAGTTGGCCATGATCTCCACACCGAGGCCGCCGAGGTAGGCGTGCGGGACGCCGGCGCCGAGGAACAGGGCTTCGCCGGGCTGGAGTTGCACGTGGTTCAGCAGCATCGCAGCGATGACACCCGGGTCACCGGGGTAGTGGTGTGCGATACGGGCGTACGGGGCGTGGGCGCCACCGAGGCGTTCGGCGGCGGCGGCCGCCGCCGTGACCGTCTCCGCCATCTCCGCGGGGTCGGCGGTGAGGATCGCCGTGAGCACTTCGCGGAGCGCCGCCTCTTCGGGGTGGGCTCCGAGCAGGTCGACGTACGGCTTGAGGGAGTCGACGCCGAGCGCCGCCATCGCCTCGGCAGCCTCGGTGGGCCGGCGGAAGCCGCAGAGGCCTTCGAAGGGAGTGAGCGCGCAGATCAGTTCGGGCTTGTGGTTGGCGTCCTTGTACGTGCGGTGGGGTGCGTCGATCGGGACGGACCGACGCTCCTCGTCCTCGTACCCCTTCTTGGCCTGCGCGAGGTCGGGGTGGACCTGGAGGGAGAGGGGGGCGCCCGCGGCGAGCAGCTTGAGGAGGAAGGGGAGACGGGGGCCGAACTTCTCGACCGTGGCCGGGCCCAGTTCACGCTCGGGGTCGGCGGCGATGATGTCGGTGAGGGGCTGCTCGGTGCCTGCTGTGCGGGTGAGGCGGGAGGGGGCTCCGGGGTGGGCTCCCATCCACATCTCGGCCTGGGGTTCGCCGGTGGGGGCGACACCGAGCAGTTCGGGGATGGCGGTGGTGGAGCCCCAGGCGTAAGGGCGCACGGTGTTGGAGAGCCGGTCCATGGAGATTTTTCGTCCTCGTGAGATGCGGGGATCGTGCGATGCGGTGGAGCGGGTCAGGGATGAGCCGCCGACGCCAGGGACAGGTAGACGGCGGCGAAGTCGGTGACTGCAAGGAGTTCGGCGAGGGCTTCGAGTTCGGTGCCCTCTTCCGGTTCGAGTTCGCTGATCGCCGTGTCGTGGCCGAGGGCGAGTTCGCGGGCGGCCGGGGCGGCGCTCAGGCCGCCGGTGGGCCGGTCCCGGAGCAGGACGACCCGGGCGTGCAGGGGCTCCGTCTCATCGACCCGGTCGCGGAAGAAGTCGTCGGGGTCGGCTCCGGCGGCGAAGGTGCCCGCCAGCAGTGCCCCGTGGGCGGGGAGCGCCTCGGGGAGTTCGGCGGCGATGGCCGGGCGGCCGGAGAGTTCGGCGAGGACGGCGGCGAAGCGTCGCCCGACCGGTCCTGCGGTGTCGCCCTCCGTCCAGATGAGGGGCAGGCTGTCAGCAAGTTCGGCGGCGAGGGTCTTGGCCGGGTTGCTGTACGTGGCAATGGCCGGGCCGCAGCGTTCGGCGGTGCGGTCGAGGCGGTCGGCGACGCTCTGCAGTGCCTCGGGGGTTGCGGTGACCAGGCCGACCCGGTCGAGCAGGGCGAGCAGCGGCGTGAACAGGGCCCAGAGCGTGCCGGGGCCCGCGGCCGAGGTCTCGGCGTCGTACTCGCCGTGCGGGGCGGACGCCATCGGTACGACGAGGCCGTGCACCCCGTCGACCGCCTCGCGCAGCGGGGACCGGTGGGGGGCGACGGCAACGACCGTGCAGCCGCGCCGGTACGCCTGTTCGGCGAGGAGGGCGAGGCCCGGTTCGGTGCCGTCGGCCGTGGCGATCAGCAGCAGGTCGACGGAGCCGGCCCAGCCGGGGAGCGTCCAGCGCATCGCGCCCGCGGCGGGTGCGACGCCGGAGGGGGAGATACGGGTGACAGGGGCCGAGGCGCCCGCCAGCGCGGCGATCAGGTCGGCGACGCCGAATGCGGCGGTGCCTGAGCCGGCGACCATGACCGCGCGGGGGCGGCCCTCCGGGGTCAGTTCGGTGATCCCGGCCTCCGCGGCGTGCCGGGCGGCGGTACGGACGCGCGCCCCGGCCTCGGCGGCGCCACGGAGCAGACCACGGCGGTCGGCTCGGGCCAATGCTTCCGGGGCGTCGAGCAACGACTCGTCGAGCATGGGGACGGGCCTCCGATCACGTGCTGCTCAGCGTGAGGTCTGCGGTGTACGGGGCGGGGCCGCCGGTGTGGTGGGTGACGGCGATCCCGTGGCTCGCCGTTACGCGGGGCGGCGGGCCTCGTCGACGAGGAGGACGGGGATGCCGTCCCGTACCGGGTAGGCCAGGCCGCAGTCCGTGCCGGTGCAGACCAGCTCGGGGCTGTCGGCTGCCGAGCGGTCGTCCAGCGGGGAGTGGCAGGCCGGGCAGGCGAGGATCTCCAGGAGGCCGGCTTCGAGCGGCATGGGGTGGGTCCCTTCGGGCATTCGAACGTGTGTGTCCGGTTCACGCGGATCGGGCGTCGTCAGCCTACCGCTGGGGTGGCGGGGGCGCGGCCCGGCCCCGAGCCGGTGGGGCGGGTGGGGCGGGTGGGGCGTTGTGGGGGTGCACGGGGTTGCGGTGCGCGTCGGGGCCGGCGGGTGGGGCGCCTTCGGCAGGCTCGTCCCTTTCCGAAACCGGTGCTCCGTCCCGGCCCTCCGTCCGGTTCCCGAACGCCGGACGGGCTGGATGCTGGCCCAAGAGGGCCGGGAGTGGACCTACGCGCGGACCAGGGTCAGCACCTCGTCGCGTACGGCCTTCATCGTCCCCTCGTCACGCGCCTCGACGTTCAGGCGCAGCAGGGGTTCCGTGTTGGAGGCCCGGAGGTTGAACCACCAGTCCGGTGCCGTGACCGTCAGGCCGTCCAGTTCGTCGAGCGTGATGCCCTCGCGCGCCTCGAAGCATGCGCGTACCACCGCTGTGCGGGCCGGCTGGTCGTCGACCGTGGAGTTGATCTCTCCAGAGCCGGTGTAGCGGTCGTACTGGGCGACCAGTTCGGAGAGCGGGCCCTGCTGGCCGCCGAGGGCGGCGAGGACGTGGAGGGCGGCGAGCATGCCCGTGTCGGCGTTCCAGAAGTCGCGGAAGTAATAGTGCGCGGAGTGTTCGCCACCGAAGATCGCGCCGTGTTCGGCCATCTCCGCCTTGATGAAGGAGTGGCCGACGCGGGTACGGACGGGGGTGCCGCCGTGTTCGCGGACCACCTCGGGGACCGACCAGGACGTGATCAGGTTGTGGATGACGGTGCCCTTGCCGCCGTTGCGGGCGAGCTCGCGCGCCGCGACCAGCGCGGTGATCGCTGACGGGGAGACACCCGCGCCGCGTTCGTCGACGACGAAGCAGCGGTCCGCGTCGCCGTCGAAGGCGAGGCCCAGGTCGGCGCCCTCGGCCAGCACCCGGGCCTGGAGGTCGACGAGGTTCTTCGGGTCGAGGGGGTTGGCCTCGTGGTTGGGGAACGTGCCGTCCAGTTCGAAGTACAGGGGGACGACATCGAGCGGGAGTCCCTCGAAAACGGTGGGGACGGTGTGGCCGCCCATGCCGTTGCCCGCGTCGACCACGACCTTCAGCGGGCGGATGGCCGTCAGGTCGACCAGGGACCGCAGGTGGGCCGCGTAGTCGGTGAGGGTGTCGCGGTCCGTGACGGTGCCGGGCGTGGCGACCGGCTGCGGTACGCCCTGTTCGGCCCACTTCTCGAGCAGGGTGCGGATCTCGGTGAGCCCGCTGTCCTGCCCTACCGGTGCGGCGCCCGCCCGGCACAGCTTGATGCCGTTGTACTGCGCCGGGTTGTGCGAGGCGGTGAACATCGCCCCGGGCAGGCCGAGGCTGCCGGAGGCGAAGTACAGCTGGTCGGTGGAGCAGAGGCCGATCAGCGTGACGTCCGCACCGCGTGCCGCCGCGCCGCGCGCGAACGCCGCCGAGAGGCTGGGCGACGACGGGCGCATGTCGTGGCCGATCACGATCGCCTCCGCGTCCGTCACCTCGACGAACGCCGCCCCGAACTGCTCGGCCAGCGATT
The DNA here is from genome assembly GCF_040704695.1 of Streptomyces sp. NPDC048411. Lineage (NCBI taxonomy): Bacteria > Bacillati > Actinomycetota > Actinomycetes > Kitasatosporales > Streptomycetaceae > Streptomyces > Streptomyces sp. NPDC048411. Next base: position 45,727 of record NZ_JBEZKL010000045.1, on the reverse strand, counting down.
CGTCCCACTGGTCGGGCACGACTCCGCGCACGTCGTACGCCTTCACGATCTGCGACAGATCAGCAGTCACGGGCCGGTCCTCCTGAGTTTCCTGCGGACCGCCCAAACTACCCGGCCGGTCCACGCGCCCACGGGGGGATGCGGTCGTTCGGTGATCGACCGCTTCAGGAGTCGGGAGAGCGCAGGACCCGCAGGTGACCGCGGCGCGCGACCTCCATCGGGTCCGCGGCGTGCGGGCCGCCGCCTCTGGCCCCCGCCGCGCGGTCGTGCGGACGCGCCGCTTCCCGCACGGCGTTGGCGAGTGCTTCGAGGTCGTCACCGCTGGGGCGCGTGGGTGCGGAGGGATCGGTGAGCCGGACGACTTCCCAGCCGCGTGGCGCGGTCAGTCGCTCACTGTGCTCGGCACAGAGGTCGTAGCAGTGGGGCTCGGCGTAGGTGGCGAGCGGGCCGAGGACCGCAGTCGAGTCGGCATAGACGTACGTCAGTGTCGCGACGGCAGGGCGGCCGCACGCGGTGCGCGAACAGCGACGTACAGGGCTCACGATGTTGGACGGTACCGCACTCTTGAGCGGGCTGCGACGACTCTCCCTCAGGTCACCCCACCGTGTCGCACTGTGACCTCCGGCACAACCACCTTTCGGGCAACTGGCCTGACCTGCGCGGGAGGACGGAAGCGCAGGTCGCAACGGCAACGATTCCGGTCACCACTCGGTGCATAAGCTGTCAATACGTAGGAGATCCATGATCGCGGACCGGGCCTGAAACGGGCTCAAGCTTGGCCGGAATGTTCAAGTGCGGACATGCCGCTGTGCTGCCGGCGACGGGCGATCCGGCCGCCCCGCAGAGGGTTACGCTGCGTCGGTGATGGACAGTCCTGTACCGCCGCCCCACCCGTCCGAGCCGCGGTCCGAGCCGCGACCGCGCCGTCGTGACCGCCATGGCCGCGGTATGCGCGGCCCCGTCGCCCCGCCCCAGGTACCGCTCTCGGCCACCAGGGCGGAGAACTTCCGTGATCTCGTACAGGACTCGGTGGAGCGGCTGGAGCGGCGCTGGCCTCAGCTGGCCGATGTCGACTTCATGGTCCTCGATGTGCCGGGGCCGCAGGCGGAGACCGTACCGCTGGGGCGTGCGGTGTCCGCGGAGAAGGACCGGCCCGCGCAGATCGTCATCTACCGGCGCCCCATCGAGATCCGCACCAAGAACCGCGACGAGCGTGCGCTGCTGGTGCACGAGGTCGTGGTCGAGCAGGTCGCGGAGTTGCTCGGGCTGTCGCCGGAGTCAGTGGATCCGCGCTATGGGCAGGACTAGCGCGTGCCAGGCGTCGCCTGGCAGGCGGGACTTTCGACACACGCCCTAGGAGGGTGCTGAAGATCTTGGCCGGATCAGCGAGCGGCGTCTGGTGCGTGCAGCTGCAAGGCGCCGAAGCGGCCTCCTAGCGGAACTATCAGGCCGTTTTGGCAACGCCGCAGATGTGCGTGCAGGACGCCGGGAGCCCGGCCAAGATCTTCAGCGCCCTCCTAGGGCCGTGACCGGCAGTTTTGCCCCCTGAGCAGCGTCGTCCGGTGCGCGCGATCGCCAGCGGAGCCACCAGGGCTTCTGGCCAACGTGGCGTGCCGGGCGGTGCGACGGGGCAGAGCTTGCCGGGAGGCGCACCAGGTCCTGTCGTCCGGATCAGGCTGCGACCCCCGCGAGCAGGGTCCTGACGAGAGGCCCTGGGTGTCCGGGGCGGGCCGGCCTCGGCCCGCCCCCGAACCCGTTGCTCAGTCGTCCAGGACCGAGAGGTCCTGTTCGGCGTCGGGTACCCCGACCGTTCCGCCGTCGTCCGGCAGCGTCTGCACCGTGAACATCGGGATCCCGTTCTCCGGAAGGGACAGGGTGCGCGCGGCATGGACCGGACCGCCCGACAACGTCTCGATCGTCAGCGCGTAGCTGCCCTTGAGCCCGGCCGGTACCGGCGGGGTGACGGCGATCGTCGTACCGGCCTTGACCGTGTACATCTGGACGGTCTGTTCGCCGCCCTCGCTGCCGGCTGAGGCCGTGACCTTCACCTTCCCGGTGGCGCCCGGAGCGGTGAGGGAAAGGGTCGAGCCCTTCGCCCGGTTGTCGGCCACGGTGGCCTGTGCGCCCACCGGCCCGGTCGCCGGAATGTACGCGACCTCCCGCTTGTCGCCGGTGCCGCGGACCACGCGCAGCGCCGCCACTACCGGAGTGGCCCGTCCGCTCTCCGCCGGGGTCAGCAGCAGGGAGCCCGCTTCACCCTTGGTGACGTCCTTCAGGTCGACGCCTGCGGTCATGTTCGACTTGATGTGAAGATCCTCGTGTCCGGCCGGTGAGATCGCACTGTTCTTGCCCAGCAGCTTCACCGTCAGATCGGCGTCCTCCTCGCCGGGGGCGAAGGCCACCAGCCGGACGTCCGTGGCGTCCGCCGGGATGCCGGGGAGGACGAGGGTGCCGGTCGGGTCGACGGAGGCGGCGAGCCAGTCGCTGCCGGCCTCGTTGTCCGCTGCCCTGACGACGGCGCCGACCCGGCCGGTACGCGTGGTGACGTGGACGGTCACGTCGTCGGCCGCCTCGCTGGTCAGGGTGGAGATCAGGACCGGAACGCTGGACCTGGCCGGGACCGTGATGCCCTCCCCCACATCGGACTTGAGCGAGCCGTCCGGCCCGTACAGCTCGATGTCGGCCACCGCGGCCGTGTCGTCCGGGTTGGTGAGGTGGACGTAGTCCTCGCGGGACTTCGCGGTGCTGGCGGCCGGGAACCAGAAGTTCGTGTCGGGGCCGGTGCAGCTGACCCCGAGCAGGCCGCGGGTGGCGCCCGCGCTGACCGTGGTGGTCTGCTGCGTGGTCCAGCCGGGCGCCAGCTCGCCGGTGGCGGTGCCGACCAGGGCCGGGGCGTCGGAACCGGACGCCTCGGCGGTGGCCGGTCTGCCCGGCTTCTTGAGGGAGACGACCGGCTTGCCGGAGTCCGCCTTCTTGCTCTTGTCCTTCTTCCCGTCCGTCTTGGCGGTGGTGTCGTCGCCCCCACCCGCCGTGGTGAAGACGGACGGCATCAGTTCAGCGGCGCCTGCCGCTCCGCCGCTGCCGGCCGCCGGGGTGAAGGACGTGTACGTCGTCTCCGCGAGGTCCGAGAGACCGGGCGCCGGGCAGAGCAGACTGGACCGCTCCACCGGCAGCCGTGCGGCGGCTTTCGCCTCGCCTGTATCTGCGGCGCCCGGCGCGGTGAGCGCGGCGAACCCGGTGACGGCGGCGAGGGCTACGGTGCCCGCGATGAGGGACAGGCTGGTGGACTTCACTCGGACTCGCCTCGCGATGCGTTACCGGTCGGCCACGGGTTCCGGGCCGGGGCGGGGTTCTCGTCGGGGTTCTGCGGGTCGTACGGGGGCTGTGCGGTGTAGGGGGCCTGTGGGTCGTACGGGGGCTGCGGGGCGTACTGGCTGTACTGGCCCTGGTCGTACGCGCCCTGGCTCTGGTCGTACTGGCCCTGCTCCTCGTTGTACTGGCCCTGGCTCTGGTCGTACTGGCCCTGGCTCTGGTCGTACTGCTGCTGGTAGCCGTACGGGTCGTAGACCGGGGTGGTGCCCTGCTGGTAGGGATCGGCGGCGGCCTGCTGCTGCTCACCCTGGTACTGCGTGTAGTCGGCGCCCTGGTACTGCTGGGTGTCCCACTCGCCGTACTGCTGTTGCTCCGGTACGGGGGCGTAGAGGCCGTCGTCGTCGGGTTGGGCGTACGGGTCCTGTGCCGCGGACTGCTCGCCGTACGGGTCCTGCGCTTCGGACCGCTCGGCGTACGGGTCGGCCGACTGCTGCGCGGGGATGTTCTGCCCTGCCTCGTCCGGCGTCGGCTCGGCGTCCTCGGATGCCGCCTCAGCCTCAGCGGCGGCGCGCAGCCTGCGCGCCCGGCGCCCCTCGCCGGCGACCGGCTCGGCCGGAACCGTCAGGTCAGCCTCGGGCAGGTCGTCGTCGATCTCCCGTCGGCGGCCCGGCAGGGCCAGGACCAGCAGGACCACGCCGAGCGCGGCCTGGGTCCAGATCCACGCGGTGTGGGTGATCGGCGTCTCGTACGTGACGTCCAGCGTGCCGCCCTCGGCGGGCAACTCGAAGCCCTGTGCCCAGCCGTCCACAGTCTTGGCGGTCAGGGCCCGGCCGTTCAGCGTGGCCTTCCAGCCGGGGTCCGCGGCGTCGGCGATCCGCAGGACGCGGCCGGAGCCGCCCGCGGGAATCTTGGAGTGCGCCTCGACCGGCCCCGAGCCGACGGGAAGCTGCTCGCCGCCGGCACCGGACGGGACGATCATGATGCGGGCGACCTGCCGGTCCACGCGCCACAGCGCGCTGCCGTCGAGCTGGCTCAGCCGGCTCAGACCCGGGGTCGCGTCGAGCACCCGGCTCATCTCGCGCGGCGCGCCGTCCCGTACGAGTACGTAACGGATCGCGAAGCCGCTGAGCTGACTGCCCTGGTCGGCACCCGAGCCCGCGACCAGGTTGGCGACCACCTTGTCCAGATGGCTGTTGGAGCCGCCCGACTCGGTCAGCTCCGCGTCGCCGAGCCGCGCGCCGGAGCCGCGGACCAGGGTGTACGCGACGGAGGCGGGCGAGCTGCCGCCGAGTACCAGGGTGCGGGGCTGGTCGCGGGTGCTGCTCTCCTCCGCGACGAACGCGGGGACCTGCACCGGGTCACGGCGCTCCAGCGGGCCCGCGGCGCCGCCGATCATCCAGCCGGCGGCGGCCAGCGCGGGGGCCAGCACCGCGGCGAGGGCGATCAGGGCGGCGACCGGCTGGCGCCAGCCGAAGCTGAGCTCGGCGACCCGTACCCGGGCACCGTCCGCGCCGACGAGCGCGGCGGTGATCAGCGCGATGCCGTAGACGAGGGTGGCGGGCCCGGCCCAGCCGGAGCCGTTGGCGAGCCCGGCGAAGAGCAGGGCGACGAGCGCGACGGCCCAGGCTGCGCGGATCGCGAACTGCCGCTCCCCGCGCAGCAGCGCGGCCAGCGCCGCGAGCACGATGCCGAGCAGCAGCACGCCGCCCGCGGCCTTGGGGCCGCCGGGACTGATCCCGAGCAGGTCGAGTGCGGAGGCCGTACCCGTACCGAAGTCCAGCCCCGCCTCGTTCAGGAACGACGAGGGGCTGCTGAGCAGCGACAGCGACCACGGGGCGAGGACCAGCAGCGGGGTGCCGATCGTGGCGAGGAACCGGAGCCCGTAGGCGGCGATGTCGTGGCGGCGCAGTACGAGGACGCCGATGCCGAGGACGACAGCGAGCGGCCAGACGATGGGCGTGAAGGCCATCGCGAGGGTGAGGAGCAGGGTGTACGCCCAGGTGGCGCGCCAGCTGCCGCGGGTGTCACCGTGGCCGCGCATCCCCCATGCGGAGACGGCGGCGCGGGTGATCAGCGGAAGCAGGATCGCCAGTACGGCGGTGCCGAGGCGGCCGGTCGCGAGGGCGCCGGTCGCGGCGGGCAGGAAGGCGTACGCGATGCTCGCCCAGGCCCGCAGCAGTCGTGATTCGAGCAGCGGGCGGGAGACGAAGTACGCGGTGAGTCCGGCGAGCGGGACCGAGCAGACGAGCAGCAGCGTGAGCGCGAAGCCGGTCGAGCCGAGGAAGAGCGCGGACAGGGCGGAGATCACGGCGAGGTAGGGCGGTGCGGTCTGGGTGCCGCCGGTGCCGACCGGGTGCCAGCCGTCCGCGTACCGCCCCCACAGGTCGGAGACGTCCGCGGGTGCGGGCAGCAGCGCGCCGCCCGCCAGTGCGCCGCCGCCGAGGAGACCGCGGCAGGCGATGAGGGAGACGAGGAGCAGGACGGCGAAGAGGACCGGGCCGGGCTTGCGGCCGATCCGCTTCAGCCGGGCGAACTGCTCGATCTCCAGGAAGTCGGCGTCGTCACCGCCCGGTCCGGACTCGACGGCGCCGTGCCGTGAGCCGCCGGAATCGGCGTCGGATCCGCTGCCGAAGTTTCCGGCGACCTGCTCGAAGGTGGCGCGGACGGTCGCACCGGGCGGCGGGAAGAGCCCCCGCAGCTCAGCCGTGTCCACGACGCCCTTGCCGCGCCTGCGGCGGGCCGCGAGGATCCTGCCGGGGCGCAGCAGGGTGCCGAAGAGTCCGGTGACCTCGTCGAGTGCCTGGCCGGGCACCTTGCCGACCAGGTAGGCGAGGGTGCGGAGCAGGGTGCCGAGCACAAGCCGGAGCAGCACCCAGGGCAGCTGTTTGCCGCGGGCGTTGGCGAGCATCGTGTAGACGGCGCCGGCCTTGTCGACACGGTGCGGGGAGGCGACGGAGCGTCCGGCGCAGTCGATGGGGCGGCGTTCCCGGGCGGATGCCTCGGCATGCCGCAGGACGGCGTCGGGGGCGACGAGGACCCGGTGTCCGGCGGCATGCGCGCGCCAGCAGAGATCGACGTCGTCACGCATCAGCGGGAGCCTGCCGTCGAACCCGCCGAGTTCCTCCCAGATGTCACGGCGGATCAGCATGCCGGCGGAGGAGACGGAGAGCACGGTACGGACCTGGTCGTGCTGGCCCTGGTCCTGCTCACGGCGGTCGAGTCCGGTCCAGCGGCGTCCGCTGTTGGCGATCGAGACGCCGACTTCGAGGAGCTGCTTGCGGTCGTACCAGCCGCGGAGTTTGGGGCCGACGATCGCTGCGTGGTGGTCGGTCTCGACGACGCGCAGCAGTTCGGCGAGCGCGTCGGGCTCGGGTGCGCAGTCGTCGTGGAGCAGCCAGAGCCACTGCACCGGTTCGCCGTGCGGCAGTTCGGGCAGGTCGTACGCGTCGTCGCGCCAGCTCCTGGTGACCGGGTCCCAGGAACTGGGGCGCTTCAGGTACGGCAGGTCGTCGGGGGTGAGTTCATCGGCCGTGCGGACCGCCTCGTCGACGGCCGTACCGAAGCTCGTACGGCGTGCGAGGTGCAGGACACGCTCGGCGCCGAGCGCCTCGGTGACCAGCCGCGCGGAGTCGTCGGCGGAGCCGGTGTCGGCGGCGACGACCTGCTGTACGGGACGTTCCTGCCCGAGCAGCCCGGCCAGCACGGTGGGCAGCCAGCGTGCGCCGTCGTGGGAGACGAGCACGGCGGTGACGACGTGCCGGGGGAACTCTGGGGCGGCGGCGGCCGCGTACGGCGCCGTCGATTGGCTGTGCACGGACATCGAGGTACGGGCCCTCCGGCCGGGTCCGGGGGGCGTCCCCCCGGGGGCTGCATCGGTGTACACGCGCGCTCCGTCGGGGCGTTGGCGCGTCTCGGACGGGGCCCCACACTAACGGTACGGATGACCGGGGTGGCGCCGAGCGGTTGAACGGGGGCGCTCGGAGGGCGACGGGCGGAGCGGCCGCGCCAGCAGTGGTATTGGGGTGTGCGGACACGGCGATGGCCCGCCGCCTGTGGGCAGGGTGCAGGCGGCGGGCCATCGGGGCCGAGGTCCGGAGCGTGGTCGGTGGCGCTCGGGCGGCCGGGGGTTCCAGTGAATCCGTCGGTCTGTTGCTTCGCAGGCCTCGCGGTCAGACAGCGGCCTTCTTCAGGCGTCGCCGCTCCCGTTCGGAAAGGCCGCCCCAGATACCGAACCGCTCGTCATTGGAAAGGGCGTACTCGAGGCATTCGGACCGGACTTCACAGGCGAGGCAGACCTTCTTGGCCTCGCGGGTCGATCCGCCCTTCTCGGGGAAGAAGGACTCGGGGTCGGTCTGGGCGCACAGTGCGCGCTCCTGCCAGCCGAGTTCCTCGTCCGCGTCCTCGACCAGCAGTTGTTGGAACAGCTCGGTCATGTGCGCCCCTCGTCTGTCTCTTGCGTCCCCGTGATGCAGCCGTTATCGATTCGGCCGAACGACACGAGTGAAATTACAAGTGTGTGGATCCGAGCCAGTCAAGCGGAGATCTGCTATTGGGCCCGGTATTCACTCTGCGGAACCAAGCCTATGCGGAAAGTGTGCAAATCACCAAAAACCTGACATATGCCATGGGCTTCTTCGCGCCCCCATCCGTCACAGAGTCAGACTCCCGGCAGGGCGGCCATGTTTCGATTCGATCACCGAAGCGATCAAGATCACAGTCGGATCACGAGGCCGCTACGACGTTTGAGGGCGCCGTCGTTGCGCCACATCTCCGGCACAGCGGGTGCACAAACCTTTCTCCGGCCGGAGTAACCGGATGAGGTGAAACATTACCGCCAAATCGGGCATCAGGTTGACAACGGGAGCTTTGCTCGGTTCCCTTTCTGTCATGCCAGCGAACTCCGTGATGCGTGTGACCCACCTCCGTGGGTTCCGCACCGCTGTGCAGGCTCGCTGTTGCTGTTCCAGCTGTCTCAGCTGTTGAGGCCTTCGCGCTCCAGCTAGTCGTAGCTCTTCTCCGGACCTCGACCTTCTCCGGCACAACCCCGTCGAACGGCTTCCCGACCGGCGGCTGCCCGGCCCCTCCCCGGTCCCCGGTCCTCGCGACACCCCTGGATCTCTGCATCTGCACTCTTGCCCTGCACTCACTTGCCGAGGAACCACCGCACCCATGAACAGCGACAGCGACCTCCAGATCGCCGGCGACATCCTTGAGGTCCAGCACCTCCTGCGCCCTGCCCGCCAGCACCCGTCCACGGTGGCCGAGTTCGTCGGGCTCGCCCGCAGCATCGCCGCCGACCGCTCGCAGTGGGCGCCGCTCGTCCAGTACGACGCGACCACCCGCTGGTACCACCGGCTCCGCACCGTTCCCCAAGCTCTCGGCTCCGCCCGAGCAGGGGAGGCCCCACTCGGTTACGAGGTGTGGCTGCTCAGCTGGGTCCCCGGTCAGGGCAGCGGGCTGCACGACCACGGGCTGTCATCCGGCGTACTGACCGTCCTGGAAGGCGAATTGACCGAGCGTACGGAGCGCGGAATGCGGTCGCTGAGCCCCGGCGCACAGCGCGTGTTCGCGCCCGGGTACGTCCACGAAGTGGTCAACGACTCCCTCGAACCGGCCGTCAGCCTGCACATCTACTACCCGGGGCTCACCGAGATGCCCATGCACGCGGCGCGGTGCACCTCGGCAACCGCCGACGCCGTACACGCCTGACCTTCCCCCACCCGTCGCCCACCACCACCCCCACAACGATCAGGCTGCGCCTGACAGACTGGTCTGCATGCGCATTGTGGTTCTGGCCGGCGGTATCGGTGGTGCTCGTTTTCTGCGTGGCCTCAAGCAGGCCGTGCCCGACGCGGACATCACGGTGATCGGCAATACCGGTGACGACATCCATCTGTTCGGACTCAAGGTCTGCCCCGACCTCGACACCGTGATGTACACCCTCGGCGGTGGCATCAACGAGGAGCAGGGCTGGGGCCGTACCGACGAGAGCTTCCACGTCAAGGAGGAACTCGCGGCGTACGGCGTGGGACCCGAATGGTTCGGGCTCGGCGACCGTGACTTCGCGACCCACATCGTCCGTACGCAGATGCTGGGCGCCGGCTACCCGCTGAGCGCCGTCACCGAGGCGCTCTGCGCACGCTGGAAGCCCGGGGTCCGGCTGCTGCCGATGTCCGACGACCGGATCGAGACGCACGTCGCCGTCGACATCGACGGCGAGCGGAAGGCGATCCACTTCCAGGAGTACTGGGTGAAGCTGCGCGCCTCGGTCCAGGCGCAGGCCATCGTGCCGGTCGGTGCCGAGCAGGCGAAGCCGGCGCCCGGTGTCCTGGAGGCCATCGCCGACGCCGACGTCATCCTCTTCCCGCCGTCCAACCCCGTCGTCTCGGTCGGCACCGTCCTCGCCGTGCCCGGGATCCGGGAGGCGATCGCCGAGGCCGGGGTGCCGGTCGTCGGCCTCTCCCCCATCGTCGGCGACGCACCGGTACGCGGCATGGCGGACAAGGTGCTCGCCGCGGTCGGCGTGGAGTCCACAGCGGCCGCCGTCGCCCGGCACTACGGCTCCGGGCTGCTCGACGGCTGGCTCGTCGACACGATCGACGCCGGCACGGTCGACGAGGTGGAGTCCGCGGGCATCCGCTGCCGCGCCGTGCCGCTGATGATGACGGACGTGAACGCGACCGCCGAGATGGCGCGGCAGGCGCTGGCGCTGGCCGAGGAGGTACGGGCGTGAGCGGCGCGGCCGCCGGTGAAACGCCCTCGTACCGGGTGTGGGCGCTGCCCGGGATGCCCGAGGTGCGGGCCGGTGACAACCTCGCGAAGCTGATCGCCGCCACCGAGCCGGGGCTGGCCGACGGTGACGTCCTGCTCGTCACCTCGAAGATCGTCTCCAAGGCGGAGGGCCGGGTCGCCGAAGCCACCGACCGGGAGGCGGCGATCGACGCCGAGACCGTACGGGTGGTGGCACGCCGCGGCACGCTGCGGATCGTGGAGAACCGGCAGGGACTGGTCATGGCCGCGGCCGGGGTCGACGCCTCGAACACCCCCGCCGGGACGGTGCTCCTGCTCCCCGAGGACCCGGACTCCTCCGCGCGGACGATCCGGGACGGGCTGCGGGACACGCTCGGCGTCGAGGTCGGGGTCCTGATCACGGACACCTTCGGGAGGCCGTGGCGCAACGGGCTGACCGATGTCGCCATCGGGGCGGCCGGGGTCCGGGTGCTGGACGATCTGCGGGGTGGAACGGATGCGCACGGCAATCCGCTGAGCGCCACCGTGGTCGCCACCGCGGACGAGCTCGCCTCGGCCGGTGATCTGGTCAAGGGCAAGGCGGAGGGGCTGCCGGTCGCGGTCGTGCGGGGGCTCTCGCATGTGGTGGACCCGGCGGACGCTGAGGCCGGGGCCCGCGCGATGGTGCGGGTGGCCGCCGAGGACATGTTCCGGCTCGGGACGTCCGAGGCGGTGCGGGAAGCGGTGACGCTGCGGCGTACGGTCAGGGAGTTCACGGACGAGCCGGTGGACCCGGCGGCGGTACGGCGTGCCGTGGCCGCGGCGGTGACGGCGCCGGCGCCGCATCACACGACACCGTGGCGGTTCGTACTCCTGGAGTCCGAGGAGTCGCGCACCCGGCTGCTCGACGCGATGCGGGATGCGTGGATCGCGGATCTGCGCCGCGACGGCAAGAGCGAGGAGTCGATCGCCAAGCGGGTGCGGCGGGGCGATGTGCTGCGCCGGGCGCCGTATCTGGCGGTTCCGTGCCTGGTGATGGATGGCGCCCATACGTACGGGGACGCGCGACGGGATGCGGCGGAGCGCGAGATGTTCGTGGTCGCGGCGGGCGCGGGCGTTCAGAACTTCCTGGTGGCGCTGGCAGGTGAGCAGCTCGGGTCGGCGTGGGTGTCGTCGACGATGTTCTGCCGCGATGTGGTGCGTGAAGTGCTGGATCTGCCGGCGGAGTGGGATCCGTTGGGGGCGGTGGCGGTCGGGCGTCCGGCGGTTGCGCCGGTGGCCCGGGCGGAGCGGGGTGCGGAGGGGTTCGTCGCGGTGCGGTGAGGTGGGCCGGGGTGGGATTTCCCCTGCCCACCCCTGTCCTGGGGCCCAGCGGCGGCCCTGGGGCCCGTTCGCCCTCGCTCGCCGGACCGGCTCGCATGCGACACCGCTGGTCGTGGACTGCGAGGCCGAGTCGGTGTTTGAGGGGATCTCAGAGGCGGGCGATGTCGCCTCTTGTCATGCGCGGAGCTCTGCGCGGCGGGGTGTGGCCCGAGAGCAGGATGAGGCGGGTGGCTCGGTGGCGCTGGCCCTCGTAGGGGGTGAGGAGCGTCAGCATTTCCGCGTCGTCGGCGTTTTGGTTGCCTGCCAGGGCGTGCCCGATGATGCCGGGGAGGTGGAGGTCGCCCACGGTGACCGCGTCGGGGGCACCGTTGGCTCGTTGGAGGGTTTCCGCCGAGGTCCACGGGCCGATGCCGGGGATCAGTTCCAGGCGGGCAGTGGCCTCGGGGAGGGGCATCGTCGCCGCTTCCTCCAGGCGGCGGGCGACTCGTACCGCGCGCAGGATCGTGGCCGAGCGCTTGGCGTCGACGCCGGCGCGATGCCATTCCCAGGACGGGATCAGCGACCAGGTGCGCGGGTCCGGCATGACGTGCAGGCCGTGCGTGCCGAACAGGGCCGCTGCCGGACCGGGGGCCGGAGTGCCGTACGTACGGACCAGGAGGCGCCAGGCACGGTAGGCCTCGTCGGTGGTGACCTTCTGTTCCAGGATCGACGGGATCAGCGACTCCAGCACCAGACCGGTGCGCAGCAGGCGCAGTCCGGGTCGGCGGTGCCGGACTGCTGCGACCAGGCGGTGGCGGGGGCGGAATGCTTCCGGGTCGTCCTCCGCACCGAGCAGGGTCGGGAGCTGGTCCAGCAGCCAGGACGCACCGGGGCCCCAGGCCGTCGCCTCGATCCGGCCGCCCCGGTCGGTGATGTGGAGCGTGCCGGGGCCTGCAGGGGTGCGGGTGGCCCGCCAGACCGAGCCGTCCCGGTCGATGCGGAACGTGGGGTCGGCGGGGCCGCGGCGCAGCGGGCCGAGGACGAGGCGCAGGTCGAGCGGGCCCGGCGGGGTCCAGTCCCGGGTCAGTGCCTCCGGTGCCGGACCGGTCGGCACCTGGCGTGGGACGGGCGTGCGCGGGGCGCTGCGGGGAGCGAATCGTCCTGCCACGGGTGAAGGTCCTCGGTCGTCGGGGATGCCTCTCGAGGGTACGCGCCGCAGCGCGTGCGTCATTCGTCCGACGAGAAACGGACCGACGCGTCCGGCAGGACCGCACCGCACCAGACACGGACGCCGTCACGCAGTTCGTTGTTGGCGCCGACGTGGGCGCCGTCGCCGATGACGGCGCCCACCAGGACCGTACGGCTGCCGATCCGGGCACCCGCTCCGACCAGGGAGTCCGTGATCACGGCGCCGGGTTCGACGACCGCTCCGGCCAGTACCGCGGAGCCGTCGATCCGTGCGCCGTCGCCGATCAGGGCGTCCTCGCCGATGACCGTACCGCCGGTGAGTTTGGCGTCGGCGGCGACGGATGCGGTCGGCAGGACGAGCCGGTCGCCGCACCGGCCGGGAACGGCCGGGGACGGGGCGCGGCCGAGGACGAGGTCGGCGGAGCCGCGCACGAATGCCTGCGGCGTGCCGAGGTCCAGCCAGTACGTGGAGTCGACCATGCCCTGGAGGTGCGCGCCGGAGGCAAGCAGTCCGGGGAACGTCTCGCGCTCCACGGAGACCGGCCGGCCGGCCGGGATCGTGTCGATGACCGAGCGGCGGAAGATGTACGCCCCCGCGTTGATCTGGTCGGTGACGATCTCCTCGGGCGTCTGCGGCTTCTCCAGGAACGCGGTCACCCTGCCCGTGGAGTCCGTCGGTACGAGTCCGAAGGCGCGGGGGTCCTCGACCCGGGTGAGGTGGAGCGAGACATCCGCGCCGTAGGTGGCGTGCGAGGTGACCAGCGCCCGGATGTCGAGGCCGGTGAGGATGTCGCCGTTGAAGATGAGCACGGGTTCGTCCGGGCCCGAGGTGAGGCGGGACGCCACGTTGCGGATGGCCCCGCCCGTGCCGAGCGGTTCGCGTTCGGTGACGTACTCGATGTGCAGGCCGAGCGACGAGCCATCACCGAAGTACGGCTCGAAGACCTCCGCCAGGTACGAGGTCGCGAGCACGATGTGCTCGACCCCGGCGGCCCGCGCCCGCGCCAGTTGGTGCATGAGGAACGGGACACCGGCCGCCGGAACCATGGGCTTGGGAGTGTGCACCGTGAGCGGGCGCAGTCGGGTGCCCTTGCCACCGACCAGGAGAATCGCTTCTTTTGCCTCTGTCACGGCACGTCTCTGCTTCCTGCTGGGGCCGGGCCTGGTTTTGGCTGGCCAGTGTATGCAGACCGGGCCGTTCATCACCGTCCGGCAGCCCCGCAGCAGTCCGCAGCGGCGGGTCGTCAGCGGCCTTGCAGACGGGCGGAGGTGGTCCGGGCCGTGCCGAGCTTCTCGTAGAGGCGTTCTCCCGGGCATTCGGTGACGAAGCCGTCCCGGTGGCCGGAGATGACCTTGAGTTTGACCTTCGTTCCCTTCTTGAACCGGTTGCCGCCGCCGGAGACGAGCGTGGTGCTGCCACTGGGGTCGGCGCCGAACAGGCCGAGCTTCCAGGCGGTGAGCTCGGCGACGGCGTTCACCACTGCGGTGGGCGGCTTGGACGTGGTGAAGGTTCCGAGCACCGCAATGCCCATGCTGTCGGCGTTGAAACCGAGCGTGTGCGCGCCCTGGACGGGCTTCGTCACGCCTCCGGCGCGCCCTTCGTAGATGGTTCCGCACTTGTCGACGGCGAAGTTGTAGCCGATGTCGCGCCAGCCGCTGCTCTCGACGTGGTAGCGGTAAATACCCCGAAGGACCGAGGCCGCTTGCGCACACGTGTAGCTATTGCCCGTAGCGGTGTGGTGGATGAAGGCGGCCTTGACGGACGTTGTGTACACGAAGGTGCTCTCGCGGAGCTTCTCGTCGGCGCCCCAGCCCTTGCGGGTGATGATGGTCGGTCGGGGGCCGATGTACGGCTTGCTGCCCGGGGCGACGCCGTCCTCGGCCTCGCTCTCCGCCTCGGTCTCCGCCTTGCTCAGCGCTGGGAGAACCAGGGCTTCGGAGGACTGGGCACGACTGTCCCCGCCGCCGGCTGCGGCTCCCGGGCCTGCTGCGGGGAGGTGTTGAGGGTCCTTGCCCGGGTCGACGAGCTCGAGTCGCAACCCGTCGGGCAGCGGGACGCTGGCGCCGCTGTCCCGGTCCCGTACGTCGGTCACTTCGGGGCTCACCCGGACCTCGACGCCGTCGGAGTCGCCGACCCAGAGCGGAGCGGTGGAGCCGCGGACGGTCCCGGAGTCGCGTTCGGCGGTGCCGGGGTCGGCGCCGTGCTCGACGTTGTGGGTCTCCAGCTCCTGCCAGTCCGACCAGTGGGTGGTGTTGGTGGCGCGGGTGCGGACCTGGACGGTGCCGTTGAGTTCCACGTCGGCGTCGTCCCAGACGACACCGACCAGGGAGAAGGGGTGGACGTCGCGCCGGGGCAGGCCTTGTTCGGCGGTGGCGGCGGCCTCGGTGGGGGCGCCGGTCGCCCGCGTGGACGCGGGGGGCAGCGCAGTGAGTGGCAGGGACTGGGTCGACCCGGGCACCTCGACGGGGTCGGCGGCCTCGGTCTCTGCGGTGACGGTGGTGTCGGGGGCGGCGCCCGCGGGCGCGGCGAGCGGCAGGACGAGGACTGCCGAGCAGGTGACACCGATGGCGGATGCAATGAAGGCACACATACGAACGATCTTGGGCATAATCCGACAACTCTGGCTACTGGGATATCTCCCTGCAATTGACGAGCCGTCTGCCGAACCGGTGTATGCGACATCCGTGGCACCGGGTCCCGTCCGACGCGGCCGCGTACCCTTGCGCGGATGAACGCCAGCGACCGCACCCCTGCCGACCTGCTGCGTTCCGCGCTCGCCGCGGACCCGGCCCGCCCCATGGTCACTTTCTACGACGACGCCACCGGAGAACGGGTCGAACTGTCGGTGGCCACCTTCGCCAATTGGGTGGCCAAGACAGCCAATCTGCTGCAGGGCGACCTGGCCGCGGAACCCGGCGACCGGCTCGCCCTCCTGCTGCCCGCGCACTGGCAGTCCGCGGTCTGGCTGCTCGCCTGCTCCTCGGTCGGCGTCGTCGCCGATGTGCAGGGCGACCCCGCCGCCGCCGATCTCGTCGTGACCGGTCCGGACACGCTGGACGCGGCGCGCGCCTGCCGCGGCGAGCGCGTCGCGCTGGCCCTGCGTCCACTGGGCGGCCGGTTCCCGCAGCCGCCCGAGGGCTTCGCGGACTATGCCGTGGAGGTGCCGGGCCAGGGCGACCGGTTCGCGCCGTTCGCACCGGTGGACCCGGACGCGCCCGCGCTGACCGTCGGCGGTGTCGCGCTGACGTCGGCGCAACTGGTCGCGCGCGCCCGCGAGGACGGTGCGGAGCTGGGTCTGATGCCGGGGTCGCGGCTGCTGACCGGGCACACCTACGACACCTGGGAAGGGCTCAGCGCCGGGCTGTACGCGCCGCTGGCCACCGGCGGCTCGGTGGTTCTGTGCCGACATGTGGACCGGCTGGACGAGGACGGGCTCGCCAAGCGCATCGAGAGTGAGCGGGTCACCAACACCGCGGTACGACCGGCACCCTGAGCGCACTCGTACGGCCCACAGCGGGCCGAGCCCCCGGGCCTGCGCCTCAACTCCGGTACATGATCGGCGGTACAGGCCCTGGGCACAACCAAAGCGTGGGGTTCAGCCGTCTACTCCTGCGACCGGCGGCCCAGCGCGCTGCCGAACGTGAAGGATGGACGCAGACGTGACCGAAAATGCCGGCACGCCGCCGGATCCCGACCACTCGGCCGCGGACAAGGACGAGGACACGTCGAGGGGCGAGTCGCAGGACAAGTCACAGGACGGGCCGGACGGAAAAGCCTCGCGCGTGCGCTGGCGGGACGGGGCCGCCCCCGCCCGGCGCAGGCACCACTGGCTGCGCTGGGCCGCGCTCGCCGCCTCGTTCCTCGTCCTGGTGGCCGCCGGCGCCGGCTGGTGGCTGTACCGGAAGCTCGACAGCAACATCAAGACGGACACGGCGGCCGCCGCCGAACTGCGCGCGTACGAGAAGGAGCGCCCGCCGTCCGTCGTGCACGAGGCGCAGAACATCCTGCTCATCGGCTCCGACAGCCGCGCCGGTGACAACCGCGAGTACGGTCGCTCCTACGGCGGCAGCCAGCGCTCGGACACCACGATCCTGCTGCACCTCCCCGCAGGCCGGAAGAGCGTCACCGCGATGTCCCTCCCGCGCGATCTGATGGCGGAGATCCCCAGGTGCCGCACATCGGACGGAAAGCAGACCGCCAAGCAATTCGCCCAGTTCAACTGGGCCTTCGAGTTCGGCGGCACCGCCTGCACGATCCGTACGGTCGAGCTGATGACCGGGATCCGCATAGACCACTACATGGTCGTCGACTTCAACGGCTTCAAGGACATGGTCGACGCGGTGGACGGTGTCGAGGTCTGCCTCAAGGAGCCGATCGACGACCCCGACGCGCACGTGAAGCTGCGCGCGGGACGCCAGAAGCTCGACGGCGAGCAGGCACTGGGTTACGTAAGGGCGCGCAAGTCCCTCGGCGACGGGAGCGACACCGACCGGATGGACCGCCAGCAACGTTTCCTCGGCGCGCTGGTGAACAAGGTGCAGAGCAATGGTGTCCTGCTCAACCCGACCCGCCTCTATCCGGTGCTGGACGCGGCCACCAAGTCGCTGACCACGGACCCCGGCCTGGGCAGCCTCAAGGACCTGTACGCGCTGGTGCGCGGCGTGCGCGACGTACCGACCGACAAGGTGCAGTTCCTGACCGTGCCACGACAGCCGTACGCCGCCGACCCGAACCGGGACGAACTCGTCCAGCCCGACGCGGCCAAGCTCTTCAAGCAACTGCGCCAGGACGCCTCTGTCACGGTGGTCCCGGCGGACGAGCCGGCACGCAGGAAGAACGGGAACAGGCACGCCTCGGAGTCCACGAACCCGACGCCCACACCCACCTATTCGGGCAACAACGCGGCCGCGGACCTGTGCAAGCAGTAAAGCAATGGCCAAGGAGATGTCGACGATCGGCGCACAATGAGCAGAATGACCGGTTGTAAAGTCCGTGGAATTTGTCACGCCCGTCGCTCGACGCCGAACTTGGCGGATAGTGTGACGCGATCCGGTGCTTCCGGCCGTCAGGTCGCGCACTGCTGGAGCGAAAGAACGAGCGCCTTGTCGGGGGAGGCGCCTCGCGTGGCACCGACGGAGGACTCAAACAACCGTGGATGCGCAAAGCCGTGGGCGGGCGGACGAAATCGACCCCGCAGACCAGTGGGTACTCAACCCGCAGACCGGCGATTACGAATTGCGACTGCCCCAATCCGGAGGGGATTCAAGCCGTATGCCGACCCCTCCGGGGCAGCGTGGTTCCAGGCGTGCAGGTGCGGTTCGTGAGGGCGGTGGCGAGCGCAGAAGCGATGCGCGTGACGGCGGCGGGCGTGGCAACGGGCCGCGGCGCGAGGTGCCGGCCCAGCGTGGCCGTCGGGCGGCCAATGGCCCGCGCGGGCCGGAAGGTTCCGGTCCGGACACCGCGGGCCGGCGCAAACGCAAGCAGCCCAAGTCCCGCGGCAAGAAGGCGCTCATCTGGACGGGCGGCGTGACGGCCTTCGTGCTCGTCGGCCTCTCGATCGGCGGCTACGCGCTGTACCAGCACTTCAACAGCAACCTGAGCACTATCGACACCGGTGACGTCGGAAACAAGAACGTCACCTCCGACGCACCCCTCAACATCCTGATCATCGGCACCGACAAGCGGACCGGTAAGGGCAACGAGGGGTACGGCGACAAGGGCAGCGTCGGCCACGCCGACACCAACATCCTCTTCCACGTCTCCAAGGACCGGACCAACGCGACGGCGCTGAGCATCCCCCGCGACCTGATCACCAACATCCCGGACTGCGAAACCACGCTGCCGGACGGCACGAAGAAGGTCATTCCGGGGACGCAGAACATCCGGTTCAACACCAGCCTCGGCCAGGACGGGCGCGACCCGGGCTGCACCATGCGTACCGTCGAGGAGATCACCGGCCTGAAGGTCGACCACTTCATGATGGTCGACTTCAACGCGGTGAAGGAACTCTCCACGGCGGTCGGCGGCGTCAAGGTCTGCCTGGCGCACGCGGTCAAGGACCCCAAGTCGCACCTCGACCTGCCGGAGGGTGAGAGCACGGTCCAGGGCGAGGACGCTCTCGCGTTCGTCCGCACCCGGCACAGCTTCGGCAACCACGGCGACCTCGACCGGATCAAGGTGCAGCAGCAGTTCATCGGCTCGATGATCCGGCAGATGAAGTCGGGCGACACCCTGACCAGCCCGACGAAGCTGTACGACCTGGCGAACGCGGCGACCAAGGCCCTCACGGTCGACAAGCCCATCGGCACGGGGAAGAAGCTGATGTCGCTCGCCCAGGAGCTCAGCAAGGTCGACACCAAGAACATCACTTTCGTGACGGCCCCGGTGATAGACAACCCGGCCGAGAAGGTCCATGCGACGGTGGTGCTCAACACCGCCAAGTCCGAACCGCTGTTCCAGATGATGCGTGAGGACACCTCGCTGACCGAGGTGAAGAAGCAGGAGAAGGCCGCCAAGAGCAAGCAGGACGCACTGCTCAAGGGGACCAAGGCCGCTGCCGCCGACGTACGTGTCGATGTCCTCAACGGCGGCGACCGGCCGGGTGCCGCGCAGGAGACGGTCACGTGGCTGCAGAACGACCAGGGCGTGCTCAAGTCCACCAACAAGGCCAACGCCCCGGCGAAGATCTCCAAGACGACGCTCGAGTACGCCCCCAACCAGGCGGACCAGGCCCGTGCACTCGCCGCCATGATGGGGCTGCCCGGCTCGGCTCTGAAGAAGGGCACCACCGACGCGGAGGGGCTTCAGGCGATGGTCCTGACCCTGGGCGCGGACTTCAAGGGCGCGGGCGTGCCCATCACCGGACCGGCAAAGGCACCGGCAGACATACCGCTAGCAAACGCCGCCAAGGCAGAGTGCGCGAAGTGACGCCGGGTCACTGCGCCATTCCAAGAGTCTGAGCAGCAGGGGGGTCCAGGTGGGACGGAGCAGCACGCCCGGGGAGGGGACGCGACCACGCGTCCGGCATGCCGGCCAACTCGGCTGGGACGACGACCTGTACGCGGACGGCCCGGCCCCAGGCCGGGGCGCCGGCGCGGACCGGGAGGGGCCGGGTCACGGCGGGCGCCGCCGCGGCACGTCGCACCGGCACGGGAAACGCGGAAAGCGCCGCATACTGCGCTGGGTCGCGTACGTACTCGCACTGGTCATACTCGGCGGCGCGGGCGCCGGATACCTCTACTACCAGCACCTCAACGGCAACCTCAAGAAGGCCGACCTGACGCTCGGCGACAAGAAGATGGCCGATCACAAGGCCAATGCCGCCGGTCAGACCCCGCTGAACATCCTGCTCATCGGCTCGGACGCGCGGGACTCCAAGGAGAACCAGAAGCTCGGCGGGGCCAAGGAAACCTTCGGGGCGCCGCCGCTGGCCGATGTGCAGATGCTGCTCCATCTCTCCGCGGACCGCAGCAACATGTCGGTGATCAGCATGCCGCGCGACACACTGCTGAAGATCCCGAAGTGCACCGATCCGAAGACGCATCACGTCTACTCCGCGTCCACGGGCCTGGCGATGACCAACCAGACGCTCGGCCGCGGCGGTCCCGGGTGCACCGTGGCCACCTGGTACGAGCTGACCGGCATCACCATCGACCACTTCATGATGATCGACTTCGCCGGTGTGGTCTCGATGGCCGACGCGATCGGCGGCGTCCCGGTCTGCGTCAAGGGCAACGTCTACTCCCACACACGCGACGGCAAGGGTTCCGGGCTGAGGCTGGAGGAAGGCACCACGAAGGTGAAGGGCAAGCAGGCCCTTCAGTGGCTGCGGACCCGCTACGGCTTCGAGGACGGCACCGACCTCGGACGCACCCACGCCCAGCACATGTACATGAACTCGATGGTCCGTGAGCTGCGCAAGGGAACCAAGCTCACCGACCCGGGCAAGCTGATGGACCTCGCCGAGGCGGCGACCAACGCGCTGACGGTCGACAAGGGCCTCGACACGGTCAAGAAGCTGTACGACCTCGCGGGCGAGCTCAAGAAGGCGCCCACCAAGCGCATCACGATGACGACGATGCCGAACGTCTACGGAACGGGTGTGGACAAGGGCCGGGTACTGCCCAAGCCCGGCGATGCCGATCAGCTGTTCCAGATGGTCCGCGACGACATCCCGCTCGACGGCAAGGCGTCCAAGCGCAAGGCCCCTACGACCAAGGAGCCCACGTCGCCCGTCTCCGAGATCCCGGTCAGCGTCCGCAACGGAACCCGCACCACCACCGAGTACCCGGTCAAGGGCCGCGCCACGGCGGTCCAGGAACTGCTGACCGGCAAGGGCTTCACCCAGGCCAAGGTCAACACCCAGTACACCGAAGCGACAGCACGGACCGGGGTGCTCTTCCCCAGCGTGGACATGGAGGGCAATGCCCAGGCCGTCGCCAAGGCGCTCGGTATCCCGCTGACGGCGGTGAAGAAGTCGACCGATGTCTCGGGCATCACGCTGACGGTGGGGGCTGACTGGCGCGAGAGCGGGGACTACCACGCGTCCAGCGGCGAGGAGAAGACTCCGAAGAGCGCCCGCGCCCTGAACGGCGACGACGAAACGGCCTGCATGGACATCCAGCCGGGCTTCGGCTGGTAGCTCCGGACCGGGCACAACGCACGGTGGGGGGCCTTCCGGCACATCGGAGGGCCCCCCACAGCATGTCGGTCTGCTACACCGTGACGGCCGGGCGCCGGCTGGCGATGACCTTCTTCGCCAGCGAGCGCGGGCTGGTCAGGAAGCCGTACCCCCAGGACATGTGCATGGTGGCCAGCGCCACCGGGATCTGGGCCCGTGCCTTCAGCGACAGGCCCTTGCCCGCCGGGAGGGACCCGGCGACGATGGCGGCGACATACCCGGCCGGGACGACGAACGCCCACGGGGTGACGGCCGCTCCGGCCACGAGGCCCGCCGCGATCGCGCAGACGGCGGTCGGCGGGGCGAGGTAGCGCAGGTTGATCGAGCCGGAGTGGTAGCGGGCGACGACATGGCGCCAGCGGCCGTAGTCCTTGTACTGCTTGGCCAGCGCCTTCACCGAGGGACGCGGCCGGTACTGCACCTTCAGCTCCGGCGAGAACCAGATCAGTCCGCCCGCCTCACGGATCCGGAAGTTCAGCTCCCAGTCCTGGGCGCGGATGAACTCCACGTTGTACCCGTCCGCCTTCTCCAGCGCCTCGCGGCGGAACACGCCGAGGTAGACGGTCTCGGCCGGGCCCGCCTGGCCGCCGGTGTGGAAGGCCGCGTTGCCGACGCCGATCTTCGATGTCATGGCCGCGGCGACGGCGTCCTCCCAGGCGTTCTCGCCCTCGGCGTGCATGATGCCGCCGACGTTCTGCGCGCCGGTCTCCTCCAGGAGACGGACGGCGGTCGCGATGTAGTTCGGCGAGAGCATGCCGTGGCCGTCGACCCGCACCACGATGGGGTGCGAGGAGGCCTTGATCGCCGCGTTGAGCGCTGCCGGGGTGCGGCCGGTCGGGTTCGGCACGGTGTGGACCCGGGAGTCCTCCCGTACCAGCTCGGCGGCGATCTCGTCCGTACGGTCCGTGGACGGGCCGAGCGCGATCACGACCTCCATCTCGCCGGCGTACTCCTGCTCCAGGATGTGCCGGACGGAGTTCCTGAGATGGCGTTCCTCATCGAGCACCGGCATGATCACGGAGACGGCGGGGTACTGCGCGGCAGGCATGTGGTCCTCGGGGGGTCCTCGGGGGCGCCGGGGGTTCTCACCCCAGGAGGCGGCGTTTCGGCCGCCACGTTACCGCGAATGGGGGACACGGGCGCGCGCCGCAAGGTCGCTTCCCGGTATGGAGATCGTACGGGCCTACTGTGCGAACGATCCCCCTTGCACCGCGGAGGTCCCCCTGTGCCCACACCGCACCGCTCCCCCCGTCCGCCGCGCCCCCGCGCCGCTCCCCCGCAGCTCAGGTCGAGAAAGCAGGACGAGAGGCCCCGCTGGGGCATGCGGGTCGCGACCGGTCTGTCCGTGCTGGTGCTCGGCGCCGGCGGGATCGGTCACGCGGTGGTGACCAATCTGGAAACCGGGATCGACCGCATCGATCCGTTCAAGGACATGAAGAACCGGCCGCGGGCCGGGAACGGCACGAATCTGCTGCTCGTCGGCACCGACGGCCGCGACAGCATCAGCAAGGACGACAAGAAGAAGTACCGGCTTGGCGGTGCGCCCTGCTACTGCACCGACACGATCATGCTGGTGCATCTGTCGGCGGACAAGGAACGCGCGAGCGTCGTCTCCCTTCCGCGCGACAGCTACGCCGAGATCCCGGAACACCGCGACCGGAACACCGGCGCCGAGCACGCCGCCCACCCGCTGAAGCTGAACGCCGCCTACGCGGAGGGCGGGCCGAATCTGACCGTGCGGACCGTCGAGGACATGACCGGTATCAAGATCGACCACTATCTGGAGGTCGACTTCACCAGCTTCATGAAGACGGTCGACACCCTGGGCGGGGTGCAGATCTGCACCACCCGGCCGCTGAAGGACTCGTACACCGGTCTCGATCTCGCCGCGGGCACCCACTGGCTGAACGGCGGGCAGGCGCTCCAGTACGTGCGCTCACGCCATGTCGACGGGGCCGCGGACCTGGGCCGGATGCAGCGCCAGCAGAGGTTCCTCGCCTCGCTGATCAAGCAGACGACCAGCAGCGGTGTCCTGCTGAACCCGGTGAAGTTCCGGGACATCGCCTCGACGATGCTCCATTCGGTCCGGGCCGACGAGGGGCTCGGCACAGAGCAGATCCTGGAACTCGGCCAAGCGATGCGCGGCTTCACCGCGGCGTCGTCCGAGTTCACCTCCGTACCGATCAGCGACCCCTCCTATCCGGTCAAGGGCATCGGCTCGACGGTCAAGTGGGATCCGAAGAAGTCGGCCAAGCTTTTCCAGGCGCTGCGTGACGACAAGCCCCTCGCGGTGAAGCGGCCGGAGCAGGCAGCTGCGAAGCCCGTCGATGTCGCGCCACAGCAGATTCGGGTCCAGGTCTACAACGGAACCCCGATGGACGGCCTCGGCAGGACGGCCGACGACGCCCTGCGCGCCACCGGGTTCCGTACGACGCAGGCCCCGCTCAACGGGGCACCGCGGGAACTGAAGCACACCCTGGTCGAGTACGACCCGAGGTGGGACCGGTCGGCGAAGTCGCTGGCGGCGGCGCTGCCGGGGGCCGAGCTGCGGGCAGTCAAGGGGCTGGGCTCGACGATGAAGGTGACGACGGGAGCGGACTTCGGCAAGGTCGAGCGGGTACGGGCCGAGGACACGCACCCGGGCACGTTCGCCACGGTCACGGGTGACCAGGTGGCATGCCCGTAGCGAGGCGCCCCGTGGGCGGAACTCCGGGGCGGTGGTCCTCCCCGGAGTTCCGGGGAGGACGCCCCGCCGTCAGTCCTCGATGCCTTCCGCCGCGCGCTTCTCGCGCAGTTCCTTGATCGCACGGCGCCGGGCCAGCCGGTGCGTGCGCCGGATCTGCGCCTCCTGGTAGCGCCGCTTGTCGCGCTCCGTCTCGGGGATCACCTGCGGTACGGGGCGCGGCTTGCCGTCCCCGTCGACCGCCGCGAACACCAGATACGCGGTGCCGACCTGCTGGGCCGGGGTCGATTCGTTCCACCGCTCGGCCATGACCCGGACGCCGACCTCCATCGAGGAATGGCCGGTCCAGTTCACCTGGGCACGGACGTGAACAAGGTCCCCGACGCGTACCGGCTCCAGGAAGACCATCTCGTCCATCGAGGCCGTGACCGCGGGTCCGCCGGAGTGCCGGCCGGCCACGGCGCCCGCCGCGTCGTCGACCAGCTTCATGATCACGCCGCCGTGCACCGTACCCAGCAGATTGGTGTCGCTGCCGGTCATGATGTGGCTGAGGGTGGTCCGGGACGCCGCAGTCGGCTTGCCCGGAATGTCGCCCTCCGGGCGTGGGGCCTGATCTGTCATACCGTCTACCTTATGCGGGGGGCCCTGCGCCGCGGACATTGCATCAGCTTCGCAACAGCCCAGGCCCGATATCTCACACCCCCTGTAATACTGGCACGCCCGGACTGCACACTGGACCGCATGAGCGACAGGCCCGGTGGATGGACCGACGACGACCGCAACGACCGCTACGGGCGGGGCAGTGACAGCGCCCAGCCCGAGGGCGCCCGCGTCATGCGGCACGTCCAGCGGCGCCCCGCGCCGCCGCAGCAGCGACCGACGGCGCCGCGACAGCGTCAGCCCGAGGCGCCGCAGTACTCCGGCGGTTATGACGACAACGCAGGGTACGGCGGCGGTTACAACACGGGACAGGTCTACGGCGGCGGCAACGGCGGCGGCTACGGTCACGGCGGCGGCCGGGGTGACGGCGGTTACGTCCAGGGGAGGCCCGCGCCCAACTGGCGCCGCCGGATAAAGATAGGCGCCCTGACCCTCGTGGTCGTGGTGCTGGCCGTCTCCATCGGCACGTACTTCTGGGCCGACTCCAAGCTCAAGCGTGAGGTCGACCTCTCCAAGGTGATCGAGCGACCGCACGAGGGCGACGGCACCAACTATCTGATCGTCGGCTCCGACAGCCGCGCGGGCATGACGGCCGAGGACAAGAAGAGGCTCCACACCGGCTCGGCCGAGGGCAAGCGGACCGACTCGATGATGATCCTGCACGACGGATCGAACGGCCCGACGCTGGTCTCGCTGCCGCGTGACTCGAACGTCGAGATCCCCTCGTACAAGGGCTCCGACTCCGGCAAGCTCTACCCGGCCCGTGGCCGCTTCACCAAGCTGAACGCCGCATACGCCGAGGACGGACCCGAACTGCTCGTCCGCACGGTCGAGTTCAACACCGGACTGCACATCGACCACTACGTCGAGATCGGCTTCGGCGGCTTCGCCAAGATCGTCGACGCGATCGGCGGGGTGGAACTCGACATCCCCAAGGCGTTCAAGGACAAGAACTCCGGCGCCGATTTCCAGGCCGGCAAGCAGACCCTCAACGGCGAGCAGTCCCTCGCCTTCGTGCGGACCCGGTACGCCTTCGCGGGCAGCGACCTGGACCGTACGAAGAACCAGCAGAAGTTCCTCGCGGCGCTGGCGAGCCAGACGGCGACGCCGTCCACGATCCTCAACCCGTTCAAGCTGTACCCGACGATGGGCGCCGGTCTCGACACTCTGATCGTCGACAAGGACATGTCGCTGTGGGACCTGGGCAACATGTTCTTCGCGATGAAGGGCGTCACGGGCGGTGACGGCAAGTCCATGAACATGCCGATCTCCGGCTCCACGGGCGGGAACCTGGTGTGGGACAAGGCCAAGGTCAAGCAGCTGGTGGAACAGCTCAACAACGACGAGAAGGTCACCGTCTCCGGTAACTGACGGCAGGCGGACGCGGGGCCCGGACGGTTCGCCGTACGGGCCCCGCGTCATGCCCGGCCCGGATCCGCCGCTCGCTCACGTCGAACGCGGTCATCACACGCCTCCGGCGGGCCCCTGCGGCTCGACCTCGTCCAGGTCCTCGTACAGCGCGTCCAGAATCCGTCCGGTTGGCTCGCCCCGCGGTGTCAGCTCGGCCAGGCACCAGCCGGGCAGCTTCTGTTCGATCTCGGGCGGAAGGTCGCCGTCCGCCGGGTCGGCCAGTCCGTAGAGAAGACCGAACGCGGTCTCCTTCGCTACCTCACGGGCTATCTCCCCCAGGTCGCCGGGGGTCAGACCGAGGGCCAGCGCCCGTTCGACGGCACCAGCGGCGAGCCCGTCCTTCCGATAGGCCTCGACCCAGTCGGGCGCCGCCGTACTCCACCCGTCGATGTCCTGCCAGACCATCCGCAGGAACCGGTAGCGGGCGAGCTGCGGAATGTTCTCCTCGGCCTCGGATTCGGCCCAGCCCTCCGCGTCGTCGGCACCGAGCGCGGTGAACAGGCCGGTGAGTGCGGTGATGTCGGTCATGGAAGGGGAAGGTACGCCATGGCGCCCGACGTAACGATCTTTTGCGGGCCTGCTCCGCCACTGTCCGCCGCAGGTGACAGTGCCCAATCGTCCAACACCCGTGCCCCGATGCCTGGATCAACAAGGCTCAGGGCAACGGTGCACAGGCCTCAGCTCCTGGACGCGTACGTCACGAACTCCACCCACGCGGCAAGCGGTACGGCGAATCGAGGGCCATCGGCGTTCTTGGAGTCGCGGACGTGGACCGTGTCAGAAGCGGCGGCGACCTCGATGCACTCACTGCCGTTGCTGCTGTCGCTGTAGCTGCTCTTGGCCCACTGCAAGACGGAGGCGTCCCCGGCAGACGGCTTGCGGATCATGTCTCTCCCAGCACTCGCTCGATGAAGGCCCTCGACTCCCTAGGGGTGAGAGCCTGGGCCCGGATCACGCCGTAACGCAACTCAAGGATTCGGAGGTGCTTCGGATCGGAAACGGGCCGGCCACCGAACGCACCTTCCGAACGTCCCATCGCCGTACCGTCCTTGAATTTCAGCACTTGGATCTCCCCGTCGATTCCCGCGTGCTCCTGGCGGCCGATCGGCATCACCTGAAGTGTGACGTTTCGCGACTCGATAATCTCCAGCACGTGTTCGAGTTGGCGGCGCAACACCATCTTGCCTCCGAGCGGACGCCGGAGCACCACCTCTTCCTGAACGAACCCGAGCGTGGGGCTGGGCGATCGCTCGAAGATCGCCTTGCGGGCCACGCGTGCATCGACTCCTCGTTCCACCTCATCCTGCGAGTACGCAGGCTGCCTCATCGAGAACAACGCCCGTGAGTACTCAGGCGTCTGAAGAAGGCCATGGAAGCTGCTGTTGCCATAGGCCAGCAACTCGACCGCCTGAGCCTCCATACGCGCCAGATCCCGCACCTTCTTCGGGTAGCGGACCTCCGCCACATCCCGCTTCATCGCGGCAAGTTTCCCGCCCGCACCCAGCACCTCGTCCGCCCTGTCCAGGAACTCCGGGCGAGGGATGCGCCGACCGCCCTCCACCTTGTAGACCAGGTCCTCGCCGTACCCGATCGCCGCCCCGAACTCGCCGGCCCGCATCCCCGCCGACTCCCGCCACGCCTTGATCTGGCGGCCCACCGCAGCAACCACCGCAACCCCCGACTCGTCATCGGGATCGACGTCCCAGCCGGGCTCATCCGCCCCGCCGTCCCCACGCTCCGTACCGGTCTCATCCACACTCATCCGTGCCCCACTTCCGACGCGCATGCCGTTCTTGCTCAACCCCTGGTGTCCCCAGCACGTCACTCCGGACAGCCAGGACAGCACTGGACAAGTACGGGACAATCACCGTACGTAAGGGGCTCGTCACTGTTCACGGTACGCGCGCCCGGCCACGCTGAGTGATGTGAACCAACACATCACCCGAAACGAACGTTCCGCTCCCACCCGGCAATTCACCGTGCTGCTGTCCCCGACCCGCCGAGGCGCCCGGCTCGCCCGACTGCTCGCCACCGCACATCTGGGCGACTGGGGGCTGCCGTCGGAGAAGGCCGCGCACATCGTCGCCGAGCTGGCCACCAACGCCACGGTCCACGGCCGCGTGCCGGGCCGGGACTTCCAACTGAGTCTCGCCGTCCACCGCGACGCACTCCTGCGGATCGCGGTGACCGACACCCGGGGCGAGCAACTACCTCCCACGCCCGGCAGCGCGTCAGCCCCCGCTGACGATTCGGAATCCGGGCGCGGCCTGCTGATCGTCGAGGCGCTCGCCGACCGCTGGGGAATCGACCTCGGGCCTGTCCCGCGCAAGACGATCTGGGCCGAACTCAGCCTCCTACCGTGACCGCTCCACCGGGTCGCGAAGACCCACGACCCGGTGAGCCACGTCGCCGCGCCCCACGACGCATAAAGCATTAAAGAACCTGGGGAAATTACCCTCCCCACCCAAACCCGGCCCCACCCCGCCCTCGTCACTCGCGCGGGTGACATAGGGCAACTGGGCTGGATTTCATATGGGTTGGCAGGCATATGCTCGCCGCGACAACTACAGACATGCGACGGCCCCCGACGAGACGCCAATCTCGACCGAGGGCCTGACCACCGAGGAAGTTAGGCCCTTCCCGATGGATACCCAGCAGGTTACCGCGCCCCCATGCGCCCCGTCCCCCGTACCCGGGGACGCCACACCGTCATCCGGCGTCATCCACATCAACGTCCGGCACGCCGCAGGCTTCACGGTCCTCGGCAACCACCTCACCCAGCACCGCGGACTCTCCCTCACCGCCATCGGGCTCGCCGCACACATCCAGTCGCTGCCCGTCGGGGCGAAGATCGGCATCAAGGTTCTCTCCGAACGCTTCCCCGAGAGTGGGACCCGCATCGCCGCCGCCCTGCGCGAACTCGAAGCAACCGGCTACCTCCACCGCAGCCGCGTACGCCTTCCCAACGGCCGCGTCGTGACGCGCACGGTCTCCTACAACCAGCCGGGCGCCACCACGTCCACCGCCCCAGCACCCGAGCCGCGGACCAGGCGGACCAAACCGGCAGCCCCCCGGCCCACACCACAGCCGCGACTGCGCGAGACCGCCCCCGCCGAGGCGCCGCAAGCGCCCGCGCCGCAGCGGACGCCCGAACCGCACCCCACCCCCGTCCTCGTACCGGCTCCCACCGCCCCCAGGACGCCGCCCCCGCCGCTCCCCCAACCGCGGGCACTCACCCCCAACTGCACCAAGCAGCCGCCGCACTCCTCGCCGACCTGCGCCGCCATGCACCTCAGCTCGTCCTCTCCGAGAACGACATCCGCACCCTCACCCCCGGCGTCGCCACCTGGCTCGAACGCGACGCCCACCCCGGCACCATCCGCCACGCCCTCACCACCGACCTCCCGAGCCCCGTGAAGCACCCGGTCAAGCTCCTGCGCCACCGGATCACGACGCTCCTGCCACCGCCGCTGCCGGGAGGCCAGGACGTCGCACTCGCACGCCCCGGAGTCATCGTCATCCCGCTCCAGAACTGCGACCGCTGCGACCGCGCCTTCCGCTCCCGCCACCCCGGCCACTGCCGCGACTGCCGGGCAGACCTCCACACAGCCGCCTGACGGAAACGCCACCCGACCCGAACGGACCTCCATGGTCAGCTCGCCCCACGAGGCAATGCACCGCATCTTCCAGGAGTACCCGGGCCTCTTCTCCCGCGTCTCCGAAGTACTCGGAGTCGACATCCCACCACCCACCTCGGCCATCGCCCTTCCCACCGACCTCACCGAAGCCCGTCCCGTCGAACGCCGGGTGGACACCCTCCTGCGCATCGAAACGGAGCTGGACGGGCCCTTCCTCCTCGCCATCGAAGCCCAGGGCAAGAAGGATCCGGCCAAGACCGCCAGCTGGCCGTACTACGTCGCCTACCTCCACAACAGATACGGGCTGCCCATCCTGTTGCTGGTCGTCTGCCAGGACCACGCGACCGCCGCATGGGCCGCACGCCCCATCTCTATCGGCCTCCGCCACTGGCAGACGCTCGCGCTGAACCCCCTCGTCGCCGGGCCGCACAACATGCCCGTCATCACCGACGTGGCCGAAGCCTGCAAGGACCTCGCTCTCGCCACCCTGGCCGCCATCACGCACGCCGACAACCCGGACGTCGGTGCCATACTGAAAACCCTGTCCGCCGCGCTGCGGGACGCACCGGAATCCGTCGCCGACCCCATCGTCGAACTCACCGCACAGGGCCTGGGCAACCGCCCGGCCGCACAACAGTGGAGGAACCTGGTGGCCGTGGACCTCTCTTTCTACAAGTCCTTCATGTCGGAAGAAATCCGAGACGAAGGCCGGGCAAAGGGCCGAGCAGAAAGCCTCTTGCTGGTCCTCGAAGCACGCGGCATCGCCATCACCGACGGGATCCGCGAGAAGATCGACACCTGCGACGACCCCCAGTTCCTGCGCCAATGGCTCAACCGCGCCGCCACCGCCGCCTCCGCCGAGGAAGTCTTCGCCGAGGAGTAACCCCCGCCCCGCCGGCTACGGCCCGGTCGGCCCGTCTCACGCGGTCTCTTGGCCGCCACATACACGTCCGGCCCCCGATGTGCGCATCGGGGGCCGGACGCCAAGGCAATAACCGCTACGGCAGGTTCCTCGCCATGACGATCCGCTGGACCTGGTTCGTACCCTCGTAGATCTGCGTGATCTTGGCATCGCGCATCATCCGCTCCACCGGGTAGTCCCGCGTGTAGCCGTAGCCGCCGAGCAGCTGGACCGCGTCCGTGGTGATCTCCATCGCGACATCGGAGGCGAAGCACTTGGCCGCGGCGCCGAAGAAGGTGAGGTCGCTGTCGAGGCGCTCGGACTTGGCGGCGGCGGAGTAGGTGAGCTGGCGGGCCGCCTCCAGCTTCATCGCCATGTCGGCGAGCATGAACTGGACGCCCTGGAAGTCGCCGATCGGCTTGCCGAACTGCTTGCGCTCCTGGACATAGCCCTTGGCGTAGTCGAGGGCGCCCTGCGCGATACCGAGGGCCTGGGCCGCGATCGTGATGCGGGTGTGGTCCAGGGTCTTCATCGCGGTGGCGAAGCCGGTGCCCTCCTCGCCGATCATGCGGTCGGCGGGGATCCGGACGTTGTCGAAGTAGACCTCGCGGGTCGGGGAGCCCTTGATGCCGAGCTTCTTCTCCGGGGCACCGAAGGAGACGCCCTCGTCCGACTTCTCGACGACGAAGGCCGAGATGCCCTTGGAGCGCTTGGTCGGGTCGGTGACGGCCATCACCGTGTAGTACTCGGAGACGCCCGCGTTGGTGATCCAGCGCTTCACGCCGTTGAGGACCCAGAAGTCGCCGTCGCGGACGGCCTTGGTCTTCATGCCGGCGGCGTCGGAGCCCGCGTCGGGCTCGGAGAGGCAGTACGAGAACATCGCGTCGCCCTTGGCGAGCGGGCCGAGGTACTTCTTCTTCAGCGCCTCGGAGCCGGAGAGGATCAGCGGGAGCGAGCCCAGCTTGTTCACGGCCGGGATCAGGGAGGAGGAGGCGCAGACGCGGGCCACCTCCTCGATCACGATCACAGTGGCGAGGGCGTCTGCACCGGCGCCGCCGTACTCCTCGGGGACGTGCACGGCCTGCAGTTCGGAGGCGACCAGGGCGTCCAATGCCTCCTGCGGGAAGCGGGCCTCCTCGTCGACCGCCGCAGCGAACGGGGCGATCTTCGCCTCGGCGAGCGCACGGACCGTCTCGCGGAGCATGTCGTGCTCCTCGGCCGGACGGTACAGGTCGAAATCGGTGGAACCCGTCAAGACTCTCACTCCCCAGGGATGCTAACTACCGTTAAGTAACCCGATTTTAGGTGCCTGGCCCACAAAGGCCTATGGGAGCTGCACGTGAGCTTCGCGACAGGGGTCCCCCGAGCCCGTAAAACCCGGCCTTCAGAGGCACGACTATGCTCGTTCACCGCATGTCTGTCCGCATCTCTCAGGAGCACTCCATGGCCCTCAGGATCACTGTGATCGGCACCGGCTACCTCGGCGCCACCCACGCCGCAGCCATGGCGGAACTGGGCTTCGAAGTCCTCGGTCTCGATGTCGTGCCCGAGAAGATCGAGATGCTCAGCAGTGGCCGGGTCCCGATGTACGAGCCGGGACTGGAGGAGCTGCTCCACAAGCACGTCGCGGGCATCGAGGGATCCACCGGGCGGCTGCGGTTCACCACCTCGTGGGAAGAGGTCGGTGCCTTCGGTGATGTGCACTTCGTCTGCGTCAACACCCCGCAGAAGCACGGCGAGTACGCCTGCGACATGTCGTATGTGGACTCCGCCTTCGAGTCGCTGGCGCCGCAGCTCACCCGGCCCGCGCTGGTCGTCGGCAAGTCGACCGTGCCGGTGGGCTCCGCCGCCCGGCTCGCGGCGCGGCTGGCGGAGCTGGCGCCGGCGGGCGCGGACGCGGAGCTGGCCTGGAACCCGGAGTTCCTGCGCGAGGGCTTCGCCGTGAAGGACACCCTGCACCCGGACCGGATCGTCGTCGGTGTGGCGAGCGAGCGGGCCGAGAAGCTGCTGCGCGAGGTGTACGCGGTGCCGGTCGCGGAGGGGTCGCCGTTCGTGGTGACGGACTTCCCGACCGCGGAACTGGTGAAGACCGCGGCGAACTCGTTCCTGGCGACCAAGATCTCCTTCATCAACGCGATGGCGGAGGTCTGCGAGGCCGCCGACGGTGATGTGGCGAAGCTGGCCGAGGCGATCGGTCACGACGACCGGATCGGAGCCAAGTTCCTGCGGGCCGGTATCGGCTTCGGCGGCGGGTGTCTGCCGAAGGACATCCGGGCCTTCATGGCGCGCGCCGGTGAGCTGGGCGCCGACCAGGCACTGACCTTCCTCCGTGAGGTCGACTCGATCAACATGCGGCGCCGCGGTCACATGGTGGAACTGGCCCGGGAGGCCGTGGGCGGGGGCTCGTTCCTCGGCAAGCGGGTGGCCGTGCTGGGTGCGACGTTCAAGCCGGACTCGGACGACGTACGCGATTCGCCGGCCCTGAACGTGGCCGGTCAGATCCACCTCCAGGGCGGCCAGGTCACCGTCTACGACCCGAAGGGCATGGACAACGCCCGGCGGCTCTTCCCGACGCTCGGGTACGCCGAGTCGGCGCTGGACGCGGTGCGCGACGCGGACGTGGTGCTGCACCTGACGGAGTGGCGGGAGTTCCGCGAGCTGGACCCGGCGGCGCTGGGGGAGGCCGCCGCACACCGGATCATTCTCGACGGCCGCAACACGCTGGACAGCACGCTGTGGCGCGACGCGGGCTGGACGTACCGGGCGATGGGCCGGCCTCGCGCCTGACCCGCCCCAGGACATGCCCTACCGGTCGTCGGGGACGTTCGACGGGTGGTCGGTGAGCGTGTGGGCCGCCGAGCGGGAGGGCCGAAGCGGGTGAGTCCGCTGCCGCGTTCAGGGGACGGGAGGAGTGCCCTCCCGTCCCGTGGGACGTCAGGCCGCCGGGGCGTCGAGTTCCTCGATCGTGGCGTGGGACGGGCCGCGTCGCGTCCGCAGGTCGCGGGCGACGGTCTCGGCGTCGCGCAGCACCCGTACCGCGTTGCGCCAGGTGAGTTTGGCGAGGTCGGCGGCGGACCAGCCGCGGCCCAGCAGTTCCGCGATCAGGTTCGGGTAGCCCGAGACGTCCTCCAGACCTGCGGGGAGGAAGGCGGTGCCGTCATAGTCGCCGCCGATACCGATGTGGTCGATCCCGGCGACCTCACGCATGTGGTCGAGGTGGTCGGCGATCGTCCCCACGGTGGCCATCGGGCGCGGGTTGGCCGCCTCGAAGGCAGCGTGGATCTTCATGGCCTGCGCGGTGGTGTCGAGGTGGTGCAGGCCGTGGGCGCGCATGTTCTCGTCCGCGGCCCGGGTCCAGGCGACGGCTTCCGGGAGGACGAACTTCGGTACGAAGGTCGCCATGGCGATGCCGCCGTTGGCCGGGAGCTGCGCGAGGACGTCGTCGGGGATGTTGCGCGGGTGGTCGCAGACCGCCCGCGACGAGGAGTGCGAGAACATCACCGGCGCGGTGGAGGTGGCGAGCGCGTCGCGCATCGTCGTGGCCGCCACGTGGGAGAGGTCGACCAGCATGCCGGTGCGGTTCATCTCCCGTACGACCTCGTGGCCGAACGGTGAGAGACCGCCGACGCCGGGCTCGTCCGTCGCCGAGTCCGCCCACGCGATGTTGTCGTTGTGGGTGAGCGTCATGTAGCGGACACCGAGGGCGTGCAGGGCGCGCAGGGTGCCCAGCGAGTTGTTGATGGAGTGGCCGCCCTCGGCACCCATCAGGGAGGCGATCCGGCCCTCGGCGCGGGCCGTCTCCATGTCGTCGGCGGTCAGGGCGCGCCGCAGGTCCGCGGGGTAGCGGTCCAGCAGCTCGGTGACCACGTCGATCTGTTCGAGGGTGGCGCTGACCGCATCCTCGCCCGCCATGTCGGACCGTACGTAGACGGACCAGAACTGCGCGCCGACACCACCGGCCCGCATCCGCCCGATGTCGGTGTGGAGGTGGGCGGACTGGTCGGTGGCGAGGTCGCGGGCGTCCAGGTCGTACCCGACCTGTTCGCGAAGTGCCCAGGGCAGATCGTTGTGACCGTCGACGACCGGGTACTCGGCGAGGAGTTCCGCAGCCTGTGCGAGGTGGTCCCCGGAGTGGTCAGTGGTCCGTTCCGTGATCTGATCCGCCATGGTCGCCCGCTTCCGCTCGTGTCCGCTGTGTCTGCTTGCCGAGGCTACTTGCCGAATCCGAAGGAGTCGCTGCCCTCGACCTTGCTGCGCAGCCGCTTGCCCTTCTCGGTCGCCTGGTCGTTCAGCTCCTGCTGGAACTCCCGCATGCGGGCCAGCAGCTCGCTGTCGTGGGCGGCGAGGATACGGGCGGCGAGCAGACCCGCGTTGCGCGCACCGCCGACCGACACGGTCGCGACGGGCACACCGGCCGGCATCTGCACGATGGACAGCAGGCTGTCCATGCCGTCCAGGTACTTCAGTGGAACCGGGACGCCGATGACGGGCAGCGGGGTGACCGACGCGAGCATGCCTGGCAGGTGGGCTGCGCCGCCCGCGCCCGCGATGATCGCCTTGAGGCCGCGGTCCGCGGCGTTCTCCCCGTACGCGATCATTTCGTGCGGCATGCGGTGGGCGGAGACGACGTCGACCTCGTACGGGATCTCGAACTCGTCGAGGGCCTTGGCAGCTGCTTCCATGACGGGCCAGTCGGAGTCCGAACCCATGACGATGCCGACGACCGGCGCGGCGGAGGCGGGGGAAGTCATTCGGTGATCGTTCCTCGCAGGTAGTCGGCCGCGTGCCGGGCGCGCTCACGCACATCCGCCAGGTCGTCGCCGTAGGTGTTGACGTGTCCGACCTTGCGGCCGGGCTTCACGTCCTTGCCGTACATGTGGATCTTGAGCTGCGGGTCGCGGGCCATGCAGTGCAGGTACGCCTGGTACATGTCCGGGTAGTCGCCGCCGAGGACGTTGCACATGACCGTCCAGGTGGCGCGCGGGCGCGGGTCGCCGAGCGGCAGGTCGAGAACGGCCCGGACGTGGTTGGCGAACTGGGAGGTGATCGCGCCGTCCTGGGTCCAGTGCCCGGAGTTGTGCGGGCGCATCGCGAGCTCGTTGACGAGGATGCCGGGAGTCCCGTCGTCATTGCGGGTCTCGAAGAGTTCGACGGCGAGGTGGCCGACGACACCGAGCTCGGCGGCGATCCGCAGGGCCAGCTGCTGGGCCTCGCCGGCGAGCTGCTCGCTCAGCTCGGGGGCCGGGGCGATGACCGTGTCGCAGACACCGTCGACCTGAATGGACTCGACGACCGGGTAGGCGACTGCCTGGCCGTGCGGCGAGCGGACGATGTTGGCCGCCAGCTCCCGTACGAAGTCGACCTTCTCCTCGGCGAGGACCGGGACCCCCGCCCGGAACGGGTCGGCCGCGTCCGCCTCGGAGCGGACCACCCAGACGCCCTTGCCGTCGTAGCCGCCGCGGACCGTCTTCAGGATGACGGGGAACCCACCGACCTCGGCCGCGAACGCCGCGGCGTCCGCCGGGTCCGTCACGATGCGGTGGCGGGGGCAGGGCGCGCCGATCTCGTCGAGCTTCGCGCGCATCACCCCCTTGTCCTGGGCGTGCACCAGCGCGTCGCGGCCGGGGCGTACCCGAATGCCGTCCGCCTCCAGGGCCCGCAGATGCTCGGTCGGGACGTGCTCGTGATCGAACGTGAGCACATCACAACCGCGTGCGAAGGCGCGCAGCGTGTCCAGGTCGCGATAGTCGCCGATGACGACTTCGCTCACCACCTGGGCCGCCGAGTCCTGAGGGGTGTCGCTGAGGAGCTTGAATTTGATGCCGAGGGGGATGCCCGCCTCGTGGGTCATACGGGCGAGCTGACCGCCGCCGACCATGCCGACTACCGGGAACGTCACGCCTCCAGGGTATCGGGCGTCCCGATGGCCGCCGGACGATGCCCCTGGGGCGGCGGCCGGAGGCTTCGTGTCACAGGCGCGCCACGCCTCTGTCGATGCTCACAGGAATCTCCTAGGAGGCCTGGATAGCATGTCCGGGTTGACCGAATCCATGGACGGGGCTGAGTCATCACCATGAACGAACGGGGCGTACTACGGACCCGGCTGGATGCGCTGGCCCGGGAGGTCGCCAAGTTCGGCGTGGTCGGTGCGATGGGTCTGCTGGTCAATATGGCGGTGTCCAACCTGCTGTGGCACACCACGGACCTTCAAGTGGTGCGGGCCAGTCTGCTGGCCACGTTCGTCGCCATCCTCTTCAACTACGTGGGCTTCCGCTACTGGACGTACCGGGACCGTGACAAGACCGGGCGGACCCGGGAACTGACGCTGTTCCTGCTGTTCAGCGCGGTGGGTGCGGCGATCGAGAACGGTGTGCTGTACACGGCGACGTACGGGTTCGGGTGGGACGGCCCGGTCCAGAGCAATGTCTTCAAGATCCTGGGAATCGGGATCGCGACGCTGTTCCGGTTCTGGTCCTACCGGAGCTGGGTGTTCAAGGCGCTGCCTGCCAAAGACGGCGTAGCCGTGGTGGCACAGGGGCGCGGGGCCGCGGAGCAGGTGCCGGTGGAGCCGGCGGAGACCGTACGGCGTTGAGGCACCGGGGGCGTCCGGTTGCCGCTTCACCCTCGGTCTCCCCTCGGCGGGCCTGATTCAGCGGACCGGTCGTTCCGGTTCCTCGCGGTTACGGGCCACCCGGCTCAGGAACAGGGCGAAGACCGGCGGTTGCTGCTGGAGCAGTTCCAGGCGACCGCCGTCCGCCTCGGCCAGGTCGCGGGCGACCGCGAGGCCGATTCCCGTCGAGTTGCGGCCGCTGATGGTCCTCTCGAAGATCCTGGCGCCCAGATCGGGCGGGACGCCGGGGCCCTCGTCCGTCACCTCGATGACCGCCTGATTGCCGGTGACGCGGGTGCGCAGGGCCACCGTGCCGCCGCCGTGCATCAGTGAGTTCTCGATCAGTGCGGCCAGCACCTGGGCGACCGCGCCCGGCGTGCCGACGGCCCGCAGGCCCTGTTTGCCGGAGCGGACGATGGCGCGGCCCTCGCCGCGGTAGGCGGGGCGCCACTCCTCGATCTGCTGCTTGACGACCTCGTCGAGGTCGAAGACGACCGCCGAGCCGGTGCGCGGGTCGCGGGCGTTGGTCAGCAGCCGCTCCACCACGTCGGTGAGGCGCTCGACCTGGGTGAGGGCGATGTTCGCCTCCTCCTTCACCGTGTCCAGGTCGTCGGTGACGGAGATCTCCTCGATCCGCATGGAGAGCGCGGTCAGCGGCGTGCGGAGCTGGTGGGAGGCATCGGCTGCGAGCCGGCGTTCCGCGGTCAGCATCCGGGCGATCCGTTCGGCGGAGGAGTCGAGGACGTCCGCGACCCGGTCCAGCTCCGGCACCCCGTACCGCTTGTGGCGCGGCCGCGGGTCACCGGAGCCCAGGCGTTCCGCGGTCTCGGCGAGGTCGGTGAGCGGCGAGGCCAGTTTGTTGGCCTGGCGTACGGCGAGGAGCACCGCGGAGACGATCGCGAGCAGCGCCACCGCACCGATGATCAGGAGCGTGCGCCCGACCTCGCCGGTGACGGCGGAGCGGGACTCCTCGACGGTGACCTTCTCGCCCTGCTCCCCCTTCGCCGTACTTCTGATCACACTGCCGGTGGGACGCGTGCCCACGGTGATGGGGGCGCGGCCGGGGATCTCGACCCGGGCGTACCGGTTGTGGGCGACCTGTTGGGCCAGCACCCCAGGGTTGATCCGTTCCGCCCCGAGGAGCCGGCTCTCGACCACACTGATCAGCCGCAGCGCCTCGGAGTCGACACTCTCCTGGGCGCTGTGGCTGATGGTGCGGGTCTCGACGATGACGAGGGAGACGCCGAAGACGGCGATCACCACGAGCACCACGGCGAGCGTGGAGTTGATCAGTCGGCGGCGCATGACTGTTTCTGTATGTCAGCTCTTCTCGAACCGGAAGCCGACGCCCCGGACGGTCGCGATGTAGCGAGGGTTGGCCGCGTCGTCGCCGAGCTTCTTGCGGAGCCAGGAGATGTGCATGTCGAGCGTCTTCGTGGACGACCACCAGGTGGTGTCCCAGACCTCGCGCATCAACTGGTCGCGGGTGACGACCCGGCCGGCGTCGCGGACCAGGACCCGCAGCAGGTCGAACTCCTTCGCGGTGAGCTGGAGCTCCTCGTCGCCCATCCAGGCCCGGTGCGATTCGACGTCGATCCGCACCCCGTGCGTGGCGGGCTGCGGGGCCGGGTCGGTGATGCCGCGCCGGAGCAGCGCCCGGACCCGGGCGAGGAGTTCGGCCAGGCGGAACGGCTTGGTGACGTAGTCGTCGGCTCCGGCGTCCAGGCCGACGACGGTGTCCACCTCGTCGGCGCGGGCGGTGAGCACCAGGATCGGCACGGCGTGGCCGTCGGCGCGGAGCCGTCGGGCTACTTCGAGGCCGTCCATCCCGGGCAGGCCCAGGTCGAGTACGACCAGGTCGATGCCGCCCTGGAGGCCGGCGTCGAGAGCGGTCGGACCGTCTTCGCGGACCTCGACCTCGTAACCCTCCCGACGCAGGGCGCGAGCCAGCGGCTCCGAGATGGAAGCGTCATCCTCGGCGAGCAGTACACGGGTCATGGAGTGATGGTAGTCCGCATGGGGCGGCCACTGGGAGGTGATCCACAAGGCCTGTAGGTCTGCGTCCCAATTCAAAGGGCCGCCTTGGAATATGCGATTTGGTTGCACCTGAACCTGTGATCCATATCTCAAGCCCTTTCATATCGACCATCGTGGTTCGTATGGTGACTCGACGCCTGTTGCACTACTCAAAGACCTTTGGGCAGCTTTAAGCGCCAAGGGTCTCTTTTGTGCACGGGCTGGCACCCGCCAGCCCTGGCGTCAGTGAATGACCTGTGGCCGGGCCCGGAGCGCAAGGATGTGCGCCGGGCGTGGATCCCGATGCAGCTGGTCCCCCGACTCCGGCACCCGCTCCGCGCACCGTGCGGAGTCCGGAGCGAATCCCTTCTCAGGCGTGAGGGGTGGGACGTTTGCCGCGTCGGTGCCGGCCTCCCCCCACCGGGCGCGTCACGCTCACGAGGCGTCGCGTCCCGAGCAAGCAAGGATCGACCATGGCGTCCAGCCTGACGAAGGACTCCGCCGGCACGGCCGGCTCGGAGAAGACCTTCTTCGGCCACCCCCGCGGCCTGGCCACTCTCTTCATGACCGAGATGTGGGAGCGCTTCAGCTACTACGGCATGAGGGCCCTGCTTCCCCTCTATCTGATCGCTCCCGACGGGCTTCACATGAACCCCGCCACGGCCACGGCGATCTACTCGGTCTACGTGTCGCTGGTGTACCTGCTCGCGATGCCCGGCGGCTGGTTCGGCGACCGTGTCTGGGGCCCCCGCAAGACGGTCGCCGTCGCCGGCACGGTCATCATGATCGGCCACCTGGCGCTGGCGCTGCCCATGCAGGGCACCTTCTTCGCCGGTCTCGGACTCGTCGCCATCGGCTCCGGTCTGCTGAAGTCCAACATCTCCACGATGGTCGGCCACCTCTACAACGGACCGGACGACCCGCGCCGCGACGGTGGCTTCACGGTCTTCTACATGGGCATCAACGTGGGCGCCTTCGCCGCCCCGCTGGTCATCGGCACCATCGGTGAGAGCGTCAACTGGCACCTGGGCTTCGCGCTCGCCGCGGTCGGCATGGGGCTGGGCCTCACCCAGTACCTGCTCGGCACCCGCCACCTGAACGAGCGCAGCCTCGTCGTCCCGAAGCCGCTGTCGGCCGCCGAGCGCACCGACACGCTGCGCAAGGGCATGATCTGGCTGGCCATCGCGGCCGTCTTCTACATCGTGACGGTTGTCACCGGCGTCTACACGCTCAACTGGATCCTGGTCCCGATCACCATCGCGGGTCTGGTCATTCCGGTGATGGTCCTGACGCGCATCAAGCGCGACAAGGAGCTCAGCGCCGCCGAGCAGTCGAAGATGTCCGGCTACATCTGGTTCTTCGTCGCCGCCGCCATGTTCTGGATGATCTACGACCAGGGCGGTTCGACCCTGGCGATCTTCGCCGACAACTCGGCCGACAACAGCATCCTCGGGTGGGACTTCCCGGTCTCCTGGTACCAGTCGGTCAACCCGGTCCTGATCATGGCGCTGGCCCCGGTCTTCGCCGCCTTCTGGCTGGCGCTGAACCGGCGCGGCAAGGAGCCGAGCACGATCGTGAAGTTCAGCTCCGGTCTGGTGCTGGTCGGTGCGTCGTTCTTCCTCTTCCTGATGCCGCTGACGATCGCCACGGACGGTCACAAGGCCGCCGCGATGTGGCTGGTCGCGATCTACTTCGTGCAGACCGTCGCCGAACTGACGCTGTCCCCGGTCGGTCTCTCCGTCACCACGAAGATGGCTCCGGCCAAGTACGCGAGCCAGATGATGGGTGTCTGGTTCCTGGCCGTCACCGCCGGTGACTGCACCACGGGGCTGCTCTCCATCGCGGGTGTCGAGCTGAACGGCACCGGTATCGTCGCTCTGCAGGCCGCCCTCGCGGCGGCCGCGGGTGTCGCGATCTTCATGTACCGCAACAAGGTCAAGCAGCTCATGGGCGACGTGCACTGAGGCACTGAAGCGCTGAAGGGCTGAACGGCTGAAGGGCCGCTGCACCGGATCGTCGGTGCAGCGGCCCTTCGCGTTCGAGGCAACTCAGCTCACCGGGTGCCGCGCAGCCTGCGCCACGGGGTGAACGTGAACACGGCGCCGCCCAGCAGGATCGCCGTACCGGCGACCAGGCCGAGTGCGCGCAGAGTGCCGTTGTCCTCGGCCCCGGTCTCGGCGAGTCCGCCTCCGGAGTCCGTACCGCCGCCGGTCGTGGCGCCGCCCGTGCCCGAGCCGCCCACGGCCCCGCCGGGCTGGGACGAGGTGTCCAGCTCCAGGGAGACCGCGACACCGGCGGGCGGGGTGCAGGTCGTCGTCGTGCCGAGCGCCTTCACGGTCAGCACGCCCGGGCTGAGGGTGGACCTACCGCTCGCGCCCGGCTTGTACGTACCCGTGAGATCGGGGATCCCGATCGGTTTGCCGGACTTGATGGGCTCCTTGTTGGTGGGGCCCTCGACATGGACCGTGCCCTTGTCGGCTCCGCCGAGCTTGACCTCCATGGAGGGCTTCACCGAATCGGCCGGAATGTCGGCGGGGCTGTCCATGACCGACGTACTGAACTTCACCGTGAGGTCGAAGCTGCCGCCGTTCTTCTTCGCGTCGATCTTCACCGGGGAGGTGGCGTTCTTGTCACCGATCGGGGTCTTGCAGGCGTACGCGACAGACACCTCCTTGCCCTCGAAGTCGGTCTGACTGCCGCCGCCGCCCGACCCGGCGGTGGTGCCGCCGGAGTCAGCGCCTCCGGTGTCCGTTCCGCCGGCCGTCGTGCCCGCCGTCGTGCCCCCTGCCGCCGCCGTTCCCCCTGCCGCCGTCGTGCCGCCCGCCGTCGTGCCCGCCGTCGTGCCGCCCGCCGTGGTGGAACCGGTGGTCGTGCCACCCGCTGTCGTGCCGGTGGTCGTACCGCCCGCTGTCGTACCGCCGCCGTCCGTGACCTTGATCGTCGCGCCCGGCTGAACGGTCTCCTTCGGGGAGCACTTGGTGTCGGTGGATATCGGCTTCGACACGTTGATGGTGTACGCGTTCGGCGTCAGCGTGATCTCACCGGCCTTCTCCAGCTTCAGCGTGCCCTTCATGTCGGGCAGCACCATGGCGCTGTTCCTGGGGATCGGCGGGTTCTGCCGTGGCCCTTCCATCTGCAGCGTTCCCGTGGCCGCGCCGCCGACCTCGATGGTGCCGGTCGGCTTGACCGTGTCCTTCTCCAGGTCCAGGACGTCGGGGTTCCTGGAAGCGGCCTGGACCGTCTTCCACACCACCTCGACGCTGTCCCCGACCTTTGCCTCGGCGGGTGCGGTCAGCCGCACCTCGGTCGTGCCCTGCACAGGAGGCAGTCCGGAGATGGACGGCGGTATGCACTCCGTCTTGTACGACACGTCGGCAGCCAGGGCTGGGCTCGCGGCCAGCAGGATCCCAGCGCCGCCGAGCATCAGCGCGACTCCGGCCGCGCTCATCCTCCGTTGCGTGCTCACGAATGTCCCTTCGTCGTGGGTCTGTTCTCTGACGGTGCGGAATCCGGTGTGAACCACGGCAGCGCGGCCGTGGTGGTCGCGCCCGGAGCGGGCCCTGCCGCGGACGCTGTCGAGGGGGTCGCCGGGGTGCGCGGTCCCGGGCGCAGCCTCGGGGGCTTCGCGGTCACGCCGGCCGGCAGCGCATGGCGGTGACGACCGGCGCGGGCCGGGGTGTACGCGGCGCGGGGCCGCACCTTGTCGACGATCGCCATGCCGATACGGAATACCGCGGCCGGTACGACGACGCAGAGCAGGATCCAGAAGAGCGTGACGCCCCAGGGACGGCCCACCCCCCACGGCTGTTCGGCCAGTGTTTTCGTCCCGTACCGCACGGAGATCCGGTAGTCGCCGTGGGCGCCCGCCGTCAGTTCGACCGGCAGCCCGATCTGTGCCTTGCGGCCGGGCGCGATGGTGCCGCGCCACTGCCGCTCCTCCCACTGCGGGGCGAAGACGCCGTGCGCGGTGCCGACCCGGAAGACCGGGTCCTTGACCGGCGCCGAGCCGAGGTTGCCCACGGTGAAGACGAGTTGCCGGGAGGGCGGGGCGCCGAACCAGGTGAGGATTCCGCTGTCGCCCTCCAGCCGGGTGGTGGCAAGCACCGCGAGCTTTCCGCCGTCCGTCTGTTCCGGCAGTGGGGCGACGGGGTGTCCGGCGACGACGAACCCGGCGTCGGCGGCTGCCTGTTCCCCGGTGACCGTCGCGACATGCACCACGCAGGGGCACGGCTTGGGCGGTTCGGAGACCGGCATCTTCTTACTGAAGGCGCCCTTGGCATCGGTGGTGACGGCGCGTCCGTCGGCGTTGGCAC
Source organism: Streptomyces sp. NPDC048411 (assembly GCF_040704695.1). Taxonomy (NCBI): domain Bacteria; kingdom Bacillati; phylum Actinomycetota; class Actinomycetes; order Kitasatosporales; family Streptomycetaceae; genus Streptomyces; species Streptomyces sp. NPDC048411. The sequence goes on along the minus strand of NZ_JBEZKL010000045.1, from coordinate 2,284 downwards.
AGGAGTTGGTGCCGCCGATGACGCCCGTGGCGGGCGCGGACTGTCCGCAGATCAGCATCATCAGTAGGGTGTTCGGCCGCCATCCGGTGCCCTTGACGGTAATGTCGCCGCCCTTGCCCGCCTGCTTCCCGGAGAGGGTGACCGCGGGCTTTCCGTCCGCCGCTCGGGCGCCGGGCGCGGACAGGAGCAGCAGGGCGGGCAGCAGCGCGACGAGCAACGCGGCGGCCCACTGGTGGCTGCCGCGCCGGAGGGACGCCGGTCCGGTCTGTCGTCTCACGATTCCGCTCCCGCCTTCACCAAGTGCCTTCTCTCTGCCGGGGTTCGAGCTGCGTCGCCATGGTCCGGGCCGTCGTCGCCCGGTGGTCGGCGGTGGCTGCGCCGGAGCCGGTACGCGTACGCGCCTGCGGCGGCCAGGACCAGCAGGGCGCCGCCGGTCACCGGCACCCAGGGGACGAAGACCGCCGGGGCGGTCGCCTCGCTGTGCGCTCCGCCCGCGGCGGTGACGCGGAGCCGGACGGTGGTGGAATCGAGGGCGGGGGTGTCCCGCCACGGTTCGGTGAGTCTCACCCGCTGTCCGGGCAGCAGGTCCACCGGCAGGTTCCGGGCCTCGCGCCGCAGCAGGGTGCCGAAAACCCCGTCCGCGCTGACGGCGAGGCGTGGGGCGAGGGCCGCGTTGCCCCGGTTGACCAGGGTGTAGTGAATGGTCCGCCCGGACACGCTGACCTCCTCGACGGTCAGCGCGGTCAGCGTGGGCCCGCTGACCCGCAGATGAACGCGTACGCCCACCGAGCGCCCGGAGCTCTCGGCGACGATCGCCCCCGGGTGGTCGCCTGGCGACGCGCCTGCCGGGACGGTGACGGAGAACGGCACTTCGGCGCGGGTACGGGCGGGCACGGTCACCCGGTCCGCGGCGAGCCGCAGCCAGGCGCCGGTCCCGGTGGAGTCCTTCGTTCCGCGTACGGCGACGTCACCGCCCTCGGCGTTGTACGCATCCGCCCCGCGCAGTCGCACGGTGACCGGGGCGGTGCCCGGGTTGGTGACGGAGAGCCGGTCCTGCAGCACAGTGCCGGGCAGTCCCTCCAGGTAGAAGTACGGTCTGCCGCCGTCCTCGCCGCTCCGGGTCCCACCGCCCGCCACGGGCCGCGCCGTCCAGTCCGCGCCGCTCCGGTCGGCGGCGGCCGCCGGGGTCGCGGAGAAGACGCAGGCGAAAGCGCACAGCAGCGCTGCGAGAACGGCTCGGGCGAGGTGACCGGTCAACGGTGGCATAGGGGCAGGCTCCCTGGTGCGTACAGAACGGGCGTGTACGTACGGACGGCGCGCAGCGGCTCCGTGGAGCTCAGCCCGCGGCCCGCTGTCCGCGCCGGGTCAGCCACAGCACCCCGGCCGCACCGGTCAGCAGTACCGTGCCGCCGAGCGTCCCGAGCGCCATCGCCGAGTCGAGCGGTCCGGTCTTCGGCAGGGTGGTCTCCGGGGTGTCCTTCGAGCCGCCCGCCGCCGTCACATCGAGTTCGAGCGACGGCTTCGGACTGTTGCCAGGGGTGCAGGTCGTGGTCGTACCGAGCGCCTTGATGGTGAGCACTCCGGCGGTGAAGCCGACCTTGCCGCTCTTCTTCGGGGTGTACGTACCCGACAGGTCACTGATCTTGATCGGGGTGTTCGCGGGGATCGCCTCGGTGTTCGCCGGTCCCGAGACCTGGACCTGACCCGATTCGGCGCCGCTCAGCCGGATGACCGCGCTGGGCTTCATGGCGCCCTTGCCCAGCTCGACGGGGCTGGACGAGACGCCCTTCTGGAAGGACATCGTGAGCGTGTAACTGCTGCCGCTCTTCACACCCTTGATGTCGATGGGCGACACCGCGCTCTTGGCGCCGATCGGCGTCTTGCAGTTGTAGTCGACGTCCACGACCGTGGCGTGGGCGGCGGGCGCGGCCAGCAGCACCACTGAGCCGGCCAGCGCGGACGCCAGCGCGAGAGCTGTTCGCTTCGGGTACGGCACCTCAGTTCCCCTCATGCCGGAAGTCGCCGCGCGCCGCAACACTCCGACGCAAGTTACTGACGACACATCAGATTGGGCGCTCAAGGTACGCCTGGGGCCGTATGGAGGGAAGACAAAGAGCGCGCCGATCCGGCGCGCTCTTCGGGGGGGCAAGAAGGGGGGCCGCACGGCCCGACGGTTCGGGTGGCGACTAAGACCGACCGGCACATGGGGGGTGGGAGAAGGAGCGGGGCTGGGTGCGTGCAGCTGCAAGGCGGAGGATTGAGACATGGCGGAGCCATGGTGATT
>NZ_JBEZKL010000044.1:0-56505 GCF_040704695.1 Streptomyces sp. NPDC048411 | reverse complement strand
GGCGGGCCGCGCCCCGGGCCGTTGCCTCGGGGCCCGGGGCCGCCGGGGGGGCGGGGCGGCCCCCCCCCGCCCGCCGCCCGGTCGTCGCGCGGGAGGCGGCCCCCTGGTCAGCGGACGACGTGCCACCGGGATCCCGTCCGGCAGGCCGGGGCGTACCGCTGGGGGACCACGGTGCGCGGCACGGCTTGGCGGGCGAAATCGCCGATCGGATCAGGTGTCGTCACCAGCGAAACCGGGGCCGGCCGCCGGGACACCCCATACACAGGCGATCGCCGGAGCCGGCCGGTGCGGGACAGGCCACCGCGGACCTGAAATCCCGCTCCTCACGGAGCGCACCGCGCATGGTCACCAGCAGCAGCCAGGCCGCTACCAGCACGAGGGACAAGCCGAATACCAGGCCGGAGGAACGGCGGGCGGCACGTGGGCGACCGTGGGGCGCCGGGCCTGCGGGGCGATGGATCGTCATGTACGTGTGCCCTCAAGCCATTCTGTGCCGACGCGATCCGCCGGGGAACGACGCATCGGGGATCCGCTCCAATAAGGACGAGGCGGGTGCCATGAGACGGGTCCGCTTCAGTGATCGTCACCCGGGTCGGCGACGGGTCTCCTTCCCTGTCAGGTCGACGGCTTGTCCGCGCCGGCTGTAGAAGCGAGAGCGTGCACCCGCGGCGTGGCCGCTGGGCATCGCGCCGCGACAGCCGGGAGACCGGGTCCGGTGAGGCCAGGGGGAACTGCACCGGCCCCGTGAGCCCGCCCTGTTCCGACAGAGCGGCCCGGGGTGCACCCATGAGCAGATATTCGCGCCAATAGATAGAATTCGACCATGTCCGAGAGGCCTGTCGCGTCGACTGCGCCCGAGCTCATTCTCGAAACCGACGCAGGACCCACGGTGATAAGTCCGAGCCGGGACTACCACGTCGGCCGCGACCCGCTGAGCGACATCGTCATCGACGATGACCGGGTCTCGTGGCACCATGCGGTGCTCCGGCCCGTGGCCGACCACTGGTCCCTGGAGGACGAGAACAGTACGAACGGTACGTACACGGCGGGCAGGCGTATCCATGAATGGGGCGTAGGACCCGGCAGCGTCATCCGGTTCGGTCATCCCGCGGACGGGCCGTGCGCCGTTCTGGTCAGTCGGGAGCCCCCGGCCCCCGCGGTGCATCCGGCAGACCGCCCGTCCACCGTCTCCATGCCGGCCGCCACCGGTACGTTCCGGCAGCCGACCGTCGTGCGACCGCGGCCCGTCCATACCGTACGCATCGGCCGCAGCGCCGACAACGACCTCGTCGTCGACGACCTGACCGTCTCGCACCGGCACGCCGAACTGCAGGCGCATCCGGACGGCACATACGAGATCGTCGACCTCGGCTCACACAACGGGACGTATCTCAACGGCCAACAGGTCGGCCGCGCCCCGGTCGCCGCCGGTGACATCGTCGGTATCGGTCACTCCGAGTTCTCTCTGGTCGGCGACGTGCTGCAGGAGTTCGTCGACACCGGTGAGGTCTCGCTCGATGTGCAGGACCTGGCGGTCACCGTGGACCGGGGCCGCAAGACGCTGCTCGACAGGATCTCCTTCCCGGTGGGCGAGAAGTGCCTGCTCGGCGTGGTGGGCCCGAGCGGCTCGGGCAAGTCCACCCTGCTCAACGCACTGACCGGCCTCCGCCCGGCCGACGAGGGCAGCGTCCTCTACGACGGCCGCGACCTCTACCACGACTACGCCGAGCTGCGCCACCGCATCGGGCTCGTCCCGCAAGAGGACATCCTGCACTCCCAGCTGACCGTGCGCCGCGCCCTCGGGTACGCCGCCGAGCTCCGCTTCCCGCACGACACGGCCCCGGAGGAACGACGGGCCAGGGTCACCGAAGTAATCCGTGAGCTGGGTCTGGAAAAGCGGACGGAACAGTCGATCCACAGCCTCTCCGGCGGCCAGCGCAAGCGCGTCAGCGTCGCGCTGGAGTTGCTGACGAGGCCGTCGCTGCTCTTCCTCGACGAGCCGACCTCGGGACTCGACCCCGGTATGGACCGCTCGGTCATGCATATGCTCCGCAAGCTCGCCGACGACGGGCGTACGGTCATCGTCGTCACGCACAGTGTGCTCAGCCTCGATGTCTGCCACCGGCTGCTGGTCCTGGCCCCCGGCGGGAAGACCGCCTTCTACGGGCCGCCGGACGACGCGCTCGCCTTCTTCGGGTTCGAGCAGTGGCCCGAGGCGTTCGAGGCATTCGAGAACGACCGGGACCGGAAATGGTCGGCGGAGTACCGCGCCTCCCCGTTCCACCGGCAGTACATCGCGAACTCCAGCGCGCAGCCCCGGCTGCCGCACGCCGCGGCCGCCCCGGTCGCGCCGCCGCCGAAGACCCGGAGCAGGGAGGCTCAGCTGTGGACGCTGGTCCGCCGGTACGCCGCCGCGCTGAGCGCCGACCGGACCTTCCTCGCCATCATGATCGCTCTGCCGTTCGTGATGGGCGCGATGACCCGGGCCCTGGCCGGTAGCCGGCTGACCCAGGACACGGCGATCAACGCGCTGCTGATCCTCTGTGTGGGCAGCGTGCTGACCGGCGCCGCCAATGCCGTACGGGAACTGGTCAAGGAGCGGGCGATCTACCAGCGGGAGCGGGCCGTCGGACTGTCCAGACAGGCGTATCTGATGTCCAAAGTGGTTGTCCTGGGCACCGTCACGGTGCTCCAGGCGGTGGTGCTGACCCTGGTCGGTCTGGTGGGCGTCGATCTGAACGCCCCCGGCGGCAAAGGCGTTCTCCTGCCACCACTGGTCGAAATCACGCTGGCCGTGGCCCTGTTGTCGTTCACGGCGATGATGCTCGGTCTGGTCGTCTCCGCGCTGGTGCGCAAGGAGGAGGTCACCATGCCGCTGCTGGTGCTCCTCGCCATCGTCCAGGTCGTGTTCTGCGGTGCGCTGCTGAAACTGCACGGGGTGCCCGGGTTGGAGCAGCTGGCGTGGCTGGTGCCGTCCCGGTGGGCGCTCGCGGCGATGGGCGGGACCATCGGGCTCGCCAGGATCGTGCCGGGAAAGGTGAGCTCGGATCCGCTGTTCGATCACTCCGCGGAGGCGTGGCTGCTGAACATGGGCATGCTGGTGGTGCTGTCGGTCGTCTTCGGACTGGTGGTGGCGCGGCTGCTCCGCCGGCACGAGCCCGTCATCATGCGGAAGTAGCGGAGGCGGGAGCCCATGGCGACACCGGAATTCCGCCCCACACACGTGGTCCCGCCGGACGGGATGTCCGCCTGGGAAGCGCCCGACGTGGCCCGGCCCACCGAGCCGCTCGACCCGCTGCTTCCCGTCCAGCTGCTCAGCCGGCGGGGCGACTGGGGACAGATCCTCTGCGCCAACGGCTGGTCGGCATGGGTCGACGGCCGGCTGCTCGTCTCCGTCCCCCACGGCCCACCGGAGTCCGGACAGCCGCTCGCGCGCACCGCGGACCCCCGGCCGCTGATGGCGCGGGTCCAGGAGTCGCTGACCCAGTACCGGCGCGCCTCGGAGGAGCTGGCCGAGGGCCGGATCGACGGGGAGACCTTCCGCCGCCGGACCCAGGGGCTGCGGGTGGGCATGGTCGCCGACGGCGAGGCGATGTGGCTGTACGACGCCGAGCACGAACGCTGGGTGTACTGCGACGGCACCCAGCTGACTACGTACGCGGCCTCGGAGGGTCCCGGTCGGCCGAGCAGTGCCCCCACGGACCGCGGAGCGGGCGAGGCGCACGCACCGGAGCCCGAGCCGACGCGGATCGTCGACCCCGCGCGGGTGGCCCCGTACCGCCCGGCGGATCCCGCCGATGCCGAGCCGACACAGCTCCTGCGGCCCGTCGACCGGTCCGGGGCGGACACCACGCATCCACCCACCCGGACGGGTAACGCGTGATGTCCCCCGCACCCGCGCTGGGCCCCTCGCACTCCCCCGCCCCCCGGCAGGACACGGCGCTGCCCGTGGGCCGCCCGTCCGATCTGCTCGGCAGACAGATCGCCGGCTACCGGGTGGAGGGCGAGATCGGCCGCGGCGGCATGGCCGTTGTGTACCGGGCCAGGGATCTGCGACTGGACCGCACGGTCGCCCTCAAGCTGCTCGCCCCGGAACTCGCCCGCAACGACACCTTCCGCAAGCGGTTCACCCATGAGTCGCGGGTGGCCGCCGCGATCGATCATCCGCATATCGTGCCGGTCTTCGAGGCCGGGGAGACCGAGGGCATCCTCTACATCGCGATGCGTTACGTCGCCGGGCAGGACCTGCGCGCCCTCATCGACCGTCAGGGGCCGCTGCCGATCGGGACGGCGGTCCGGATCGCCACGCAGGTGGCGTCCGCGCTCGATGCCGCCCACGACCACGATCTGGTGCACCGGGACGTCAAACCCGGCAACATACTGGTCGCCGCGGGCACGGACAGCGATCACCCGGAGCATGTGTACCTCACGGACTTCGGGCTGACGAAGAAGTCGCTGTCGCTGACCGGGTTCACCTCGGTGGGCCAGTTCGTCGGCACGCTCGACTATGTGGCGCCTGAACAGATCTCCGGCCGCCCGGTGGACGGCCGATGCGATGTCTACAGCCTGGCCTGTGTCGTGTACGAGACGATGGCCGGTATGCCGCCCTTCCAGCGCGACGACGACATGGCACTGCTGTGGGCCCATCAGTTCGACCCGCCGCCACCACTGACCGGACGGCGCCCCGATCTCCCGGCCACCGTCGACGAGGTACTGGCGAAGGCCCTGGCCAAGAGCCCGGACGACCGGTACGACTCGTGTCTGCAGTTCGTGGCGGCACTGCGCGGTGCGGCCCGGGGCGCGGTGCAGAAGAACCATCCGCCGACGCAGGTGGACATGCGGATCGGTGCCTGGGCCGCGGGGGCAGGGGCCGAACCACCACCGGCGCCGCCGCGGTGGGCCCTGCCCGTGTTCCCCGGGCTGGTACAGGAGGCGAAGTCCGTCACCGCCTCAGCCGTCCGCCGGGACTTCTCCCCGCCGGTGGATCCTTGAGGCGAGCAGGCCGCCGAGGAAGCCGGTGACCAGCCCCCACGCGACGGCGACGACGAGCGCGGATCCCAGTCGCGGACGCAGCGTCACCTCGCCGCCGAGACCGCCGCCGAGGTCCCCGATGCCCAGCAGTGACAGGCCGTAGTGTGCCGAGACCCTGGCGACGAGACAGACGGTCAGCACGGTGAGGAGGAGCGCCACCGCCATGTGTACGGCGTGCTGCCACGGCCGCATCCGGCCGGGCGAGCGGACCGCCATGAGAAAGGCGGCAGCCAGGGTCAGCACGGCTGCGACGACGACCAGCCACCAGGCCCGACTGTCGTGGTCGGCGAGCGTGGAGACGCTGAGGACGGAAAGGTCCGGCGTGCGCAGAACCGAGTCCAGCACCTGGGGCATGGGCAGCCCGAACGGCCCGTCCACCCTCCCCTCCCAGATTGCCCCGAGCCCGAGCGTGTACGCGAGCCAGACGAGGTTCGGCAGCCCCAGGAGGATCACGGCGACCGTCTCGGCCGGGTGGCCCCGGGTCACCATGACGACGAGTCCGACGATCACGCCCAGGACGACGTACGCGAGCAGCAGCGCCACCATCGCGTACGCGGCCGGGCGCACCGACTCCTGGAAGCGCAGCAGGCGGGCCGGGAGCGGGGCGCTGCGCGACACGGCGAGAGCCAGGACGAGGACGCCCACCAGCCAGAGCAGACCGAGGAGCAGGGTGAGCGGGACGTCGGTCCTGAATCCGACCTTCGGCGAGGCGTCCGGCAGGTCACCGATGACAGCCCCGGTCGGATTCTGGACAGGAATCTCGAAACTCTGACGGGCCAGGAGCGACAGGCCGATCAGGACCAGCGCCCACAGCACCGCCACCCGGGCGGCCCAGCCGGCCAGTTCGCGTGCGCCCGCGACCGCCCGGTGGCGCAGGGGCCGCAGAAAGCCGGCGGCGATGACCAGGGCCCCGGCCAGAGTCACGGACAGGGGAAGCACCGAGAATTCCGCATGGGTCCTGACCAGTTCCCCGGCGTTTCCCGAGAGGGAGACGGAACCGCCGGCCGCCATCACCACGACGGCCGCGACGACACGTGCGAACGCGCCCCCGGGGAGACCGCTCGCACCTGCCGCCCAGAGACCGAGGGCAGCGGTGGCTGCCATGACCACGAGACCGGCGAGCACGGCCAGGACAGCTTCACCCCAGCCGTGCGCGGCGCGCGGCACTCCGCTGCGGTCGATGGATCCCTGGTGGCTCACGCTGCCACGCTAGGCAGGAGCGCGGCCGTCCGCCCCTTGGGAGGGCCCGACGGCGTCAGCTTGCGGGCCGCGCGAGTACCCGGCTCACAATGGGCAGGTAACGGAAGAAACTGGGACTGATCCCTCCGTTGGGAAGAAGAGCCCATGAGTGCCCAACCGCCGTCGCCAGGCCGCCCGGCAGGCCCCCCTTCCGGCCCGCTCTCGGGCCCCCCTCAGCAGGGTTCCGTGCCGCCACCGCCCGATGTCCCGTCGGGCGGTGGCGGCGGTGGATCCGCGGGTGGGCCGCCGGTACCGGGCGGACCCGGTGGTCCGGGCCGCCCCTGGTGGCGTTCCGTACCGAAGGTGGCGTCGATCGGCGCCGTCCTCGTGGCCGCGGTGATCCTGGCCATCGTGCTCACCCGCTCCGGCGGCGGTTCGGTGGCGGCCGGTAAGGTGTTCCTGCAGCCGGCGGGGTCGGCCGGGCAGGATCCGTTCACCGAATCGACGGCGCGAACCAGCGCCCCGGCGACGCCGACCCCAGTACCCAATCCGTCGGAGACCCGGGCCAACGTCACGCAGGGTGTGGACGGGGCGACCCCCGGTCTGTACGGCGGCACCCGCAAGGTCGCCAGCTGCGACGTGGAGAAGCAGATCACCGCGCTGACAGCCGATCCGGACAAGAACAAGGCCTTCGCCTCCGTCCTGGGCATCGATCCGTCCGGCGTCCCCGACTACCTGCGGGCGCTGACCCCCGTCCAGTTGCGGATGGACACCCGGGTCACCAATCACGGCTACCGGAACGGCGCCCCCACCAGCTACCAGGCGGTGCTTCAGGCGGGCACGGCCGTTCTCGTCGACGACCACGGTGTGCCGCGGGTGCGCTGTGCGTGCGGAAATCCGCAGCTCCCACCGGTCGCGGTCAAGGGCACCACACGGCTGAAGGGCGAACCCTGGCCCGGATTCAGCTCCTCGCACGTCGTGGTGGTGAGACCCGCTGCCCAGGTGGTGGACGTGTTCATCATGTTCGACCCGCAGTCCGGGGACTGGCTCGCCCGCAAGGCGGGTGACACCGGTGGCAGCGACAAGAAGACCGAGCCGCCCGCCGAACACACACCGTCACCCTGCCCGTCCACCGGCCCCTGCCCGTCGACTTCGGCGTCCTCGAAGTCGCCGGCGACCGAGTCCCCGTCCTCGCGCACACCCGCATCCGCGCCGCCGAATTCACCGGCCCCGCCTTCCCCGAAGCCGACGGCCTCCGCGCCACCGCCCTTCACCGAGTCGCCCGCGTCCCGGCCGACCCCGGAGCCGGCAACACGGAGTCCCTGACACCGCAGGCCTCCGCGGCGTCCTCCGTCCCCAAAAGCACGTCCGAGGCCGGCGCCTTCTCCTAGGACCTTTTTGCGCGGTGTCGCGGGCCATTCGGGGATGCGGGTGAGCCACGACAGGCACTACCGGCCCGAGGCGTTCCATGACGAGGAGGAGGGGTGCTGTGAGCTCGCGCCGCGGGCGGTGTCCGGCGCAGGGGCCCATGGACCGCTGCACCTGACTCGGGCGGCGCACCGCGGCCGGGGGCCGGGGTGCGCCGCGGACGGATGGGGCGGAGCCCCGCTCCCAGGTCAGGGAGCAGGGGTCAGAGGGTCAGGACAGGTGGATGCAGGGGGTCAACGACGACCGTCGTTGTCGCGGTCCTTGTGGCCCCAACCATCGTGGCCCCAACCATCGTGGTCGCGGTCCTTGCGGTCGCGGTCCCTGTGGTCACGGTCCCTGTGGTCACGGTCCCTGTGGTCGCGGTCCTTGCGGTCGCGGTCCTTGCGGTCACGGTCCTTGCGGTCACGGTCCTTGTGGCCCCAACCATCGTGATCGCGGTCCTTGTGGCCCCAACCATCGTGGCCCCAACGATCGTGGTCGCGGTCCTTGCGGTCACGGTCCTTGCGGTCACGGTCCTTGCGGTCACGGTCCTTGTGGCCCCAACCATCGTGATCGCGGTCCTTGTGGCCCCAACCATCGTGGCCCCAACGATCGTGGTCGCGGTCCTTGCGGTCACGGTCCCTGTGGTCGCGGTCCTTGCGGTCACGGTCCCTGTGGTCGCGGTCCTTGTGATCGCGGTCCTTGTGGTCGCAGTCCTTGTGGCCCCAACCGTCGTGATCGCGCATCTCATGGCGGACGACGCCGGAATACGAGTTCGACCAGTCATAACCGCGGTCGTTGTCGTCGGCGGCGGCCGGGAGAGCGGCGGCTCCCACCAGCGCGCCGGCAGCAATAACGGCAGCAGCGAACCGCCGTGCGGAACGGGACATGAAAACCCCTCAGGTGCAGGCCCGGACCGTGTGGCCCGAGCGTTGATCGATCCCGGCGTGATGCCGAGAGCGCACACTTTGGCCCGATCGCCCGATTTGTGGCAGACGCCTCGATACGTGTTACGAAATGCAGACATTTCCGTCACACACGCATGCACTTGGCACGCATTCAACTACCCGGGTACCTGTCAATCACTGACCGCTGCACCCACCCGTTCGGGACCGGCACATCCGGCACGGCGCGCGCCACGTCAACCCGCGCGCACCACGGCTCACCCCTGCGTGACCGACACGGAATTCTGTAACAGCCGTCGCCCACCCGGCCTCGAACGAGCTTTCCATTGGCCCGGAAAAAGAGAAAGGGGGTTCTAACCTCTCTGCCGCCACCGACTGCCGCCGACAGTCGCTGGCAGTCGCCGATCATTGCGCGGCGGACACAACGGTGGTTCAGTGGGAGCTGAAGTCATGAATCGAGGTTCAGAGCATCGTGGCCTACCGCCCCACCGCCCGTACCGAGGCGACCCGGCTCGCGCATCGCCAGCGGCTGCTGGACGCCGCGCGGCAGCTGCTGGCCGAGGGCGGATACGCCGCGGCCAGCATCTCCGCGCTCGCCGAGCGGGCCGGAGTGGCCACCGGCAGCGTCTACAACCATTTCGCCTCCAAACAGGAGCTGCTCGCCGCGGTCTTCCGTCATGTCGCAGGTCATGAGCTCACCGCGGTGCAGCAGGCCGTGGGCGCCACACGAGGGGCGGCGGAGCAGTTGCGCACCCTGGTCGAGGTCTTCGCGTTCCGGGCGCTGCGGACACCCCGCACGGCCTGGGCTCTGCTTGCCGAGCCGGTCGATCCGCTGGTCGAGGCGGAGCGGCTGACCTATCGCCGCGGCTACCACGCCCTCGCCGAGACGGTCATCGCCGCGGGGATCGAGGCCGGCGAGCTGCCCGCGCAGAACGCCCGGCTCTCGGCCGCCGCCGTCATCGGGGCGATCAGCGAGGCGCTGCTCGGTCCGCTCTCCCCGGTGGGCGAACGCACCGACCCGGAGCCGGTTGTGGCGGACATCGCCACGCTGTGCCTGAGAGCGGTGGGAGTGGGCGGCACCTGACCGCTCCCACCGCACCGCCAGAGCAACCTCCCGGCCGAAACTCCTCACCGCCGACGTCAGACAGGACCGCCGACATGACCGTCACCGCACACTCCACCGACCTCCGGTCAGGGGCTCCCGCACCGCACCCCACCCACGAGGTCACCAATCAGGCGCCGCCCCGGACCGGCCTGGACGAGTACGGCACCAATCCGCCGCTCGTCGAGGCGGTAAGGGCATTCGGCGCGGCCTGGCACGAGCCGGAGCTCCATGAGATCGGCAGCCTGGTCGGCTCGGAACCGTTCCAGAACAATGCGGAGCTCGCGCACACGTCACCACCTGTGCTCCGCACCCACGACCGGTACGGCAACCGCGTCGACGAAGTCGAGTTCCACCCCGCGTACCACGAGGTCATCGGCGCGGCGGTGGGATACGGCACGCACACCGCGGCCTGGGCCGATCCGAAGCCGGGTGCCGCGGTCGCGCGGGCGGCGTCGTTCATGCTGTTCGCCCAGATCGAGCCGGGCCACGCCTGCCCGATGTCGATGTCGCACGCCGTGGTCCCGGTACTGCAGCGCGACGGCGAGGTGGGCCGTGACTGGCTCCCGGGCCTGCTGAGCCGCTCGTACGACCCGCGGCTGATCGCCCCGGGCAGCAAGTCGGGGCTGACGTTCGGCATGGGCATGACGGAGAAGCAGGGAGGTTCCGACGTCAGCGCCAACACCACCCGCGCGGTTCCGGTGCCCTCCGACTCCGACGGCCGGGCCCACCTGCTGACCGGCCACAAGTGGTTCTTCTCGGCCCCGCAGTCGGACGCCTTCCTCGTTCTGGCCCAGGCCCCGGCCGGGCTGACCTGCTTCCTCGTGCCGCGTGTGCTGGCCGACGGCACCCGTAACACCGTCCGTATCCAGCGGCTGAAGAACAAGCTCGGCAACAAGTCGAACGCGTCCTCCGAGGTGGAATTCGACGGAACCTGGGCGGTGCGGGTCGGCGAGCCCGGTCGCGGCGTTCCCACCATCATCGAAATGGTCAACCACACCCGTCTGGACTGTGTCCTCGGCACCACCGCGGGCATGCGCCAGTCGGTGTCCGAAGCCATCTGGCACGCGCGGCACCGCAGCGCCTTCGGTGCCAGGCTGGTCGACCAGCCCGCCATGACAGCGGTCCTCGCCGACCTGGCCCTGGAGACGGAGGCCGCGACCTGGACCTCGCTACGCCTCGCCCGGGCGTACGAGACCGGCAGCAGCGAGTCCGAGGCGATGTTCCGCCGACTGGCCACCGCGGTGTCCAAGTACTGGATCTGCAAGCGCGGTCCGCACCACGCCTACGAGGCCCTGGAGTGTCTGGGCGGCAATGGCTACACCGAGGACTGGCCACTCGCCCGGCGCTACCGCGAGCAGCCCGTGATGGCCGTGTGGGAGGGCTCCGGCAATGTGATCGCGCTCGATGTGCTGCGTGGTATCGCCAGGACCCCGCAATCCCTGGATGCCTTCTGGGCCGAGCTGGAGACCACGGCCGGGGCCAGTGCTGTGCTGGACGCGCATGTGCGTCGGGTACGTCAGGAGCTGGTCGCGGATCTGCGCGATCCGCTCGCCGCCGAGCTCCGCGCGCGGGCGACGGTCGAGGGCATGGCGCTCGCCCTGCAGTCCTCGCTGATGGTGCGGCACGCTCCGGCGCCCCAGGCCGAGGCGTTCGTCGCCGCACGCCTGGGCGCGGACCGCGGTCACCAGTACGGCATCCTGCCGCGCGGCACCGACTCCACCGCGATCGTGGAGCGGCACTTCGGCGCGCGTTAACTCGGTGTCCATGGAGTCGAGATCCCGCACCCTGTGGCTGCGTACCGACCGTTCCTGGCCGGGCGGCACGACGGGGCAAAGCCTGCCAGGAGGGGCACTGGTTCCGTGCCGGCGTCCGTGGATCCGCAGCCGGCCGGCCTCGCGCCCGGCCGAGGAGGACGACCGAACACACCGCCGCGAACGCGCACCAGGGCGAGACGGACTCCAGCCGCCACAGCGCCGCGCACCCCCCGGCCCCGACTGCGACCAGGACGCCGAGCAGCCGGAGCAGCCGGTCGCCGGAAAGCAGCAGGGAGCCGACCGTGGCCACGAGGTAACCCACGACCAGCAGTTCGGAGTGGGAAGGTCGAGGACACTCACGGGCACCGGCCGTGGCCGGCCCGCCGGCGGCAGATCCCGCGCAGGAGAACCACGGCCAGCGCGACAAGGGCGGCCGCGCCGAGGACCGCCGCCGTGCGTTCAGCCGCCGGTGCACTCGCCGTGCGCAGCCGATCGATCGGTTCCGCCTCGTACATGCCTGTGCCGCCGGCCCCGAGCGGTGCCGCGGGTTCGGGTTCGCGCGCAGCCACTGCCGCCTCCGACAGCTGCGCGGAAAGACAGCCGGCGAACTGCCCGATGAGCCTGTCGCTGACGTCGCTCATCACCCCGCGGCCGAACTGGGCCGGCCGTCCGGTGACCGTCAGGTCGGTGTCGACCGTGACGGTCGTGCCGCCGCCGCGCTCGGCGAGCGTCCCGGTGACGGCGGCCGCGGCCATGCCCTGGCCCCGCACCTCCTTGCCTTTGGCAGCCAGCACGATCAGGTGCTCCGGTTCGTCCTTCTCCAGGAAGGTCGCCGTGCCGCGGTATGTCACGGTGATCGGCCCCACCTTCACCTCGGCGGAGCCCTTGATGGTCTCGCCGTCGAAGTCCTCCACGGTGGCGCCGGGCATGCAGCGCGAGACCCGCTCGATGTCGAGCAGCGCCCGCCACGCCTCGTCAACCGGTACCGGAACGGTGAATGAGTGGTGCAGCTGCACGGTCTCCTCCTCACACGGACTTCGGTCGCGGCCGGTGGATCGCCCCGGCCGTGTCCGCCAGGGGGGCGCCGGTACCGCCCCAGCGCAGCGCGACGATCTCCGCGGCGATCGAGACGGCGACCTCCTCGGGGGTGCGGGCGCCGAGGTCGAGGCCGATGGGCGAGCGCAGTCTCGCGAGCTCCGCCTCGCCGAGTCCGGTCTCGCGCAGCCGGGCCAGGCGTTCCTCATGGGTGCGGCGGCTCCCCATCACGCCGATGTACGCGGCCGGGGAGCGCAGGGCCACCTCCAGCAGCGGGACATCGAATTTCGGATCGTGGGTGAGTACGCACATCACGGTCCGCTCGTCGGTGCCGGTGTCGCGGAGGTAGCGGTGCGGCCAGTCGACGACCACCTCCGCCCCGGCCGGGAAGCGGCGGGGATCGGCGAAGGCCGGGCGGGCGTCGCACACCGTGACCCGATAGCCGAGGAACACGCCGATGCGGGCCACGGCGGCGGCGAAGTCGATCGCACCGAAGACGAGCATGCGCGGCGGCGGCGCGAACGACTGAAAGAACACCGTGACGTCGTCCTCGCGGCGTTCGCCGCGCGGTCCGTAGTGGCGAAGGCCCGTTGCCCCTTGGGCCAGTTCGCCCCGGGCGTCGGCGGTGACGGCGACGTCGAGGCCGCTGGTGCCCAGGGAGCCGGACACCGTGTCCGGCCATACGGCGAGCGCGGCGCCGCGCGGGGCGGGGCCGTCGGTCACGGTGGCGACCACCACCGGACGGTGTGCGGCGACCGACGCGGCGACCTCACCGAACGCGGGATCGGTGACGGCCGACACGGGGCGTACGAGGAGGGTGATCTCGCCTCCGCAGGTGAGCCCGACGGCGAAGGCGTCCTCGTCGCTGTAGCCGAAGGTGTGGAGCTGTGCCTGTCCGGTCTCCACGACCTCCTTGGCCAGGTCGAAGACGGCGCCTTCGACGCAGCCGCCGGAGACGCTGCCCACGACTTCGTCGCCGGGGCCCACCGCCATCGCCGCCCCGGGGCCGCGGGGCGCGCTGCGGGTGACCGCGACAACCGTCGCAAGTCCGAACGGTTCACCGGAGGCGTACCAGCGGCTCAGCGCCGGGAGGATCTCACGCATGGCACTCACCGCTCGCCGGTGCGGCTCCGCCGACGACGGCCGCCAACTGCTCCAGGACCTGCAGGCTGGATCCCTCGACGAACGCGTCCACGCGGGGCAGCGCCGCAGGCACGCCGACGGCCCGTGGTTCGTCACCCGGTCCGGCCCGGCGCGGGTTGGACCGCACCACCCGGTGTGCGGGCCGGCGCAGCCGCCGCATCCGATCCGCGAGCAGGGCGTAACCGCGCAGCCGCCCGTCGGAGAGCACGACGACCACGGTTCCACGCGGTGGCGCACCGCCCGTGTTGAGGAAGGCACCCGGCGTCCCGCCGCGCCGGATGCCGCCGCTCCGCCCGGGGACGGCGGCCGGTGCCGTGTCCGGATCGCGGTGCGTCATTTCGCGGGTCAGTCGGGTGCCGATCGTGAGCATTTCGATGAGATACGGGTCATACGTCCTCCGGAGGGACAGGAACAGCCGTGAAAGGATGGGGAACCCCCGCTGTCTCCCCCTCCGCCCTGCAGCCGCGCGCACCACGGCCACACCGGCCACGCCGTTCAGCACGCCCGCTCGCCGCGTTGGCCGAAAGCCCTGGTAGCTCCGCTACGAGGGCTTTCGGCCGCCTTGCGATGGCACGCACCGGACGGCGCTCCTCATGGGGTAAAAATTGCCGGTCACGGCACTAGCTCGACACGTCGGTCCAGGCGTACGGCTTGCCGAGGGGACCCTTCGGGGGTCCGGCACCCACTGACTCCATTTCGCGGTCCGCCTCTCTCATCAGCTGGCCGGCGACATCCTTCATCGCGCGGCTCGCCGCGAGTTCGTCACCGATGATGGGGATATCCACGTCCGTCGGGTTGCAGCGCGCCACCCCGTGGCCGGTGAGCTTCTCCGAACCAGTGTCCAGAACGGCTTCGGCCTTGGTCGTGCCTCCCTCCTCGGAAAGATCGAGGCGGAGATTCCATTCCAGCGTGCGTGTCATTGCGCACCTCCTCGCCCGCGTCCGGCCACGGTGAGCCGCCACGACGCGGTTCTCTCTTCAGCATCTCTCCACCCGAGTCCGTTCGCGCGCTCCCGGCCCGGTCCCTTCGGGTCGGCGCGACGTGATCCCCCGACGGCGGCTCGCACTGCAGGGTGTTCAACGTCGAAATATGATGCGGGTAGCCGGAAGAGGGCCTCACAGTTCCGTACCGCCACGTCGGGCCCTGTGTGTTGCGGCTCGCGAACGAATGCACTGCGGAGCGGCCCATGAACCGGCGTCGTCCTCCCGCTTCGGTGAGTGCGGAGGAACTGCTCACCACATTGCAGCAGCTCACTGCCCGGGCGCGGCAGGAGGTGCAACTGCACCAGGCGCGCGTGGAGCTGGCTGAGGCGTTGCAGCGCGAGATGCTGCCGGCCACCTTGCCCACCCGCCCCGGTCTGCAGACGGCGGCCCGTTACGCGCCGGCCCGCAGTGGCCTGGACATCGGTGGCGACTGGTACGACGGCTTTCCGCTGCCGGACGGCACGCTCGCCTTCACCATCGGGGACGTACAGGGCCATGACGTCGAAGCCGCCGCGTTCATGGGGCAGATCCGGATCGGGATGCGGGCGATCGCCGCCACGGCCTCGGATCCGGGCGAGATACTGAGCCGCACCAATGATCTGTTGCTGTCCGTCGACAGCACGCTCTTCGCGACCTGCACGTTCGTCCGTCTCGACCCACACACGTGGGTACTCGACACCGCGCGCGCCGGACATGTGTTCGGGGTGTGGGCGACGGTCGACGGACGCTCCGGCATCTCCGAGGACGCGGGGGGTCTGCCGCTGGGCATTCAGGCCGGTCCGCAGTATCCGGTCACGCGGCACCGGCTGACGACCCCGGGGGCGTTCGTGCTGCTCACCGACGGGGTGGTCGAGGGGCCGTCGTTCCCGATCGAGGAGGGCCTGGACACGGTGGTGCAACTGGTGGCCTCACGCGCCGCGGCCGGGGCCGACGAGCTGGCCGACGCGGTGCTGCAGGCGGCGGAACGCACCGGGCACGAGGACGATGCCGCGATACTCGTCCTGCGTCACGACGCGTCCCGAGCCGCCCAGCACGACGACCGGTGACGCCGGGCAGCACACGTGAGCATCCGCGAGCCGAGCGTGTCACACAGCCGCCGCCCCGGGCCCGCGGTGTCTCATGAGAGCTGTGATCCGCAGTGAGGGAACCAGAGGTACGGCGGTGACTGCCCTCAGCATCCTGGCGGTCGCCGCCGCCTATTACGGTGCGGGACAGATCGGTCTGCTCAGGCAGGTGACCATCCACGGGGTCAGAGTCACCCCCCTTTGGCCACCGACGGGCATCGCGCTGAGCTCTCTGCTCCATCTCGGCCTGCGTATCTGGCCCGGTATCGCTCTTGGCTCCTTCCTCGTCGTCGCCACCGTCACCGGCCCGGTCGACCTCGCCACCCCCGGCATCGTCGCAGGCAGCACCATCGCGCCGGTCTGCGCGTACCTCATGCTCCGCAGGGCCGGGTTCCGGAAGGAACTGGACCGGCTGCGCGACGGGGTGATCCTGGTCTTCCTCGGTGCGATGGCCGGGATGCTGATCAGCGCCACCATGGGCACGGGCATGCTGGCGGTCACCGGCAGGCTGCCGCTCAGCCATTTCTGGCCGGTCTGGGCGGCCTGGTGGGCGGGGGACGCCATGGGCGTCCTCATCGTCACCCCCCTGCTCCTCGTGTTGCACAGGGCGCGGCGGCCGCGGCGGACCGACCGGTGGGTGGAGGCGATCGCACTGGCAGTCTTCTGCGTCGTGATCGGCGTGGTGGCCACCAGAAGCTCACTGTCGATGCTCTACCTGACGTTCCCGGTGCTCATCTGGGCAGCGCTGCGCTTCCAGCTGGCAGGCAGCGCGCCATGTGCCCTGGTGCTGTCCGTGCTGGCGATCACCGCGGGCAGTGAGAAAGTGGGACCGTTCACCGGTCACACGATCCTTGAGATCATGCTCAATCTGGCGGTCCTCAACGGCGCCATGGCACTCACCGCACTGCTGCTGGCGTCGATCGTCAGCGAGGACATGAACATCCGGCGCAGAATCGAGCAGGCCTGCGAGGAGCTCGCCGAGGTGGTCGACCATCTCGCACCGGGAAGATCGGCGAACGCGTGGCCGCCCCGCTACCGGGACGAGCGCGGCGGCCGCTGACCTCCACACTGTGCGTCACTGCGGGAAGTGGCGGTCCAGGAAGTCGTTGCGGAAGGTGCCGGACGGGTCGTACCGGGCCATCAGTTTCTCGAAGTCGGCGTACTTCCCGTACAACGCGCGCAGCGTCTCGGGCGCGGTCGTGCACACCTTGCCCCAGTGCGGCCGGGCGCCGAACGGTGCGAGCGCCTCCTCGATCGCTCCGAGCACCGGCGTGACGGCGGCCGGGTCCGCGACCCCTGTGAAGCGGAAAGCCACCGCGCCGATGCCGCTCGCGGGGCTGAGCCACAGGTCGTCGCGGGCCACAGTGCGGATCTCGCCGATCTGCAGCAGCGGGGCGATCCGGTCCCGGATCCGGTCCAGTGCCGCAACCCCGCCGCGGCGTCGCGCCGTGCCACGAAGTACTCCGACTGCAGCTCGTCCCCGTTACTGGGGGTGAAATCCAGCCGGAAGTGGAGCAGTCGCCGGTGCCAGGCGTCGGGGACGCCCTGCTGCCGGGTGCAGCCCCGGGCGGGCCTGCCATGGATCTGGTGGCGCCACGCCTTCTCTCTCTCGTCGCCGGCGCTCGCAGCCTCGGGTGATTCTCCCAGGTGCGGGGGCGGCACCGTGAGGACGTGACATGTCCGCACATAATCCCGGGGCGGAACCCGCCAAATGCCAACAGCCGACCGCAGACCTCCTGTATACAGTGCGGAACGGGACGAGATCCGAGCCATCGTTTATGTCTGAACTTCACGAGAACTCCAGCGAAATGGCACGTGTGTGGATATCGTGCAGCCAGCGAGGGCGCATCCGCCAGTCCACGGGATCGGCGGATGCGTCCCGTTTGTGGAGATGCAACTGTGACTGGGGGGTTCATGGGGCATGTCGAGCTACCCGAATCCGACATACCGGGATCCGTGGGACTGGCGGGGCCGCCACGACCACGGGCCACTTCAAATCGGCCTCGCAGCAGGGAACTTGAGCGGCTGTGGAGTGCCCCGACCGTACAGCGCGAGCGTTCTGACCAGACGCTCGCACCGAAGAGCAGACCGGGCCGGTACCTGCCACTCGTCGTCGGTGCCGATCTTCTCGGGCTGGGGATACCGGCCTGGCTCATCCTTCGTACGGGTGGGCTCCCGCGGCCCCAACTGGCGGCGCTCGTCGCCGCGTTGGTCTGGGTCGGAGCCCGGCTTGCGCGTGGCCGGTACACAACCAAGCGGCCGAGGGGACTCCGGGGTGCACTGACCGTGCCCGGGGACTGGCTGCTGCTCATCGGCGCACTGGCCGTCCTCAGCACGGTCTTCGGCGAGCCGGTAGGGCCGGTGATCGCAGTTGAGGCGCTCCTGCCCGGCCTGCTGGTGACCGTGGCCGTTTCGCTCGTGCGCCAACTTCCTTGGCCAGGAGCGCGGCAGCGCGCCGAGCACCGGGTGCTGGTGGTCGGTGAGGCTTCGGGGGTGGACCGGGCGGTGAGGCTGCTCGGTTCCCGAACGGACCACGCGTACAACGTCGTTGCTGCCATACCCGTAGGAGAGGCATCACTCGGCTGCGAGGCTCCGGTCCCGGGGCACCTCGCACCGGCTCCCGCCGACGACGACGTGTCGACGGTGCTGGGCGGGGCCTTCGCCCACGCGGCGGACCTGGCCCTGGTGATACCCGGACCACAGCTTTCCGGGGAGCGGCTGCGGCAACTGTCCTGGGGCCTGCACGACGGGGGGCTGCAGCTGTCCGTGCTGTCGGACCTCTCGGAGATCGAGGCAGGCCGGGTCCGGCCCGCCTCGGCGGCCGGACTGACGCTGCTGCACATCGTGCCGCCGCTCCGCCGGGGGCCACAGATGGCCTTGAAGGCTGCAGTGGACCGCACGGGTGCGGCGCTCGGACTGGTGCTGCTGGCACCGTTGTTGCTCGTGATCGGGGCAGCCGTACGGCTCACCTCCGAGGGCCCGGTGTTCCACCGCCAGATCCGCCAGGGTCGGCACAACCGGCCGTTCACCATGTGGAAGTTCCGCACCATGGTCGAGGACGCCGAAACGCACAAGGCGGAGCTCGTCGCAGCGAACGAGAACGACGGTGCGATGTTCAAGATCCGCCGCGATCCCCGGGTGACGCGGATCGGCCGGCTGCTGCGCCGGAGCTCGCTCGACGAGCTGCCGCAGCTGCTCAATGTCGTCCGTGGCGAGATGTCCCTGGTGGGTCCTCGTCCGCCTCTTCCGGAGGAGGTGTCCCGCTACGACGAGCGCGAGCTCCGACGGCTCGCGGTCCGGCCCGGGCTGACCGGGCTGTGGCAGGTCAGCGGGCGTTCCGACCTCTCCTGGCAGGAGACGGTTTCGCTCGATCTGTGGTACGTCGACAACTGGTCGGTGGCCACGGATCTGGGGCTCATGGTCCGTACGCTGCGCGCCGTCACCGACGGCCGCGGGGCGTACTGAGAGCGGCGGGGACCGGATGCGGAAGATGACCCTCGGCCGGGCGGGCCGCCGCCGCTCTGCGGCGGCGCGCCCGGCCGGGCACGGAGCGCGGTCAGTCCTGTGCGCCCTGGTGGTCCAGCCACCAGGCGTAGGTTCGGGCGATGCCGTCGCGCAGCGGAATCTGCGGCTTGAAACCGAGGGAGGAGAGGCGGGAGACATCGAGAAGCTTGCGCGGGGTTCCGTCGGGCTTCGTCGTGTCCCACGAGACACGGCCTTGGTAGTTCGTCACATCCTGGATGGCGGCAGCGAGTTCACTGATCGTCAGATCCTCGCCGCAGCCGACGTTGACGGGTTCGTCACCGTCGTAGCGCTCCAGGAGCAGGAGGCATGCGGCAGCCAGGTCGTCGACGTGCAGGAACTCACGCCGGGGGCTGCCGGAGCCCCAGAGGGTGACCTCCGGTGCGCCGTCCCGTTCCGCCTCGTGAAAGCGGCGGATCAGGGCGGGCAGGACGTGCGAGGACTCCAGGTCGAAGTTGTCGCCGGGTCCGTAGAGATTGGTGGGCATGGCGCTGATGTACGAGGCGCCGTACTGCCGCCGGTACGACTGGGTCTGCACGATCCCGGCGATCTTGGCAAGCGCGTAAGCCTCGTTGGTCGGCTCCAACGGGCCGGTGAGCAGGGCGTCCTCGCGGATCGGCTGGGGAGCGCGCTTGGGGTAGATACAGGACGAGCCGAGGAAGAGCAACCGCTCGACCCCGGCGGCGTGCGCACCGGCGATCACACTCAGCTGGATGCGCAGGTTGTCCTCGAGAAACTGCACCGGATACGTGCTGTTGGCCATGATCCCGCCGACCTTGGCTGCGGCCAGCACCACGGCGTCCGGGCTGATGTCACGCAGAAAGGCCTCGGTCGGTGCGGCCTCGCGCAGATCGAGCCGGTCACGGCCGCGGGTGATCACCTCGTGGCCTCCGGCGGTGAGGCGGCGCACCACCGCCGAGCCGACGAGACCTCGGTGTCCCGCGACGAATATGCGGGAGCCGGGACGTAGCAGGGGGCGGACGGATTCCGGGGGAGGGCCGGGGAGATCAGTCGTCATGGTTCGGATTGTGCCAGTAACTGTATGTCGCGGTGACGTGTTACCGCGGATCGCTCACATCACGATATTTCGGTGCACCAACAGCAACACAGACGACCACAGGAGGGGGAGTCGTGGCGAAGACCGCGCTCATCACCGGCGTGACCGGGCAGGACGGCTCGTACCTGGCCGAGCTGCTGCTCGACAAGGGGTACACGGTCCACGGCCTCATACGCCGCTCGTCGAGCTTCAACACCGAGCGGATCGACCACATCTACCAGGGCCCGGAGGAGGAGGACCGGTCCTTCGTCCTGCATCACGCGGATCTCGCCGACGGAGTCGCGCTGGTGAACCTGCTGCGCGACATCCAGCCCGACGAGGTCTACAACCTGGGTGCGCAGTCGCATGTCCGGGTCTCGTTCGACGCGCCGCTGTACACCGGCGACATCACCGGGCTCGGCACCATCCGGCTGCTGGAGGCGGTCCGCGCCAGCGGCATCGACACCCGGATCTACCAGGCGTCGTCGTCCGAGATGTTCGGTGCCACTCCACCGCCGCAGAACGAGACGACCCCGTTCCATCCGCGCAGCCCGTACAGCGTCGCCAAGGTCTACTCGTACTGGGCGACCGTCAACTACCGTGAGGCGTACGGAATGTTCGCGGTCAACGGGATCCTCTTCAACCACGAGTCCCCGCGCCGCGGCGAGACGTTCGTGACCCGCAAGATCACCCGCGGCGTGGCGAGGATCAAGGCGGGGCTCCAGCAACACCTCCACCTCGGCAATCTCGATGCCGTACGGGACTGGGGTTACGCCCCCGAGTACGTCGACGCGATGTGGCGGATGCTGCAGTGCGACTCGCCGGACGACTACGTGGTGGCCACCGGTGAGGGGGTCAGCGTCCGGCAGTTCCTGGAGTTCGCCTTCGAGCATGCGGGGCTGGACTGGCGTGACCATGTCCGTTACGACGCGAAGTACGAGCGTCCCAGCGAGGTCGACGCCCTGATCGGCGACGCCACCAAGGCCGAGGAACTGCTCGGCTGGAAGCCCGTCGTGAAGGCGCAGGAGCTGGCCAGGATCATGGTCGAGGCGGACATCCGGCAGCTCTCCGACCAGCTCACCGGGGCAGCCGTGCGGGTGGACCGATGAGAGCGCCAGGACGTCTCGGACGCAGTGGCGTGTACGCCGCCGTCCTCGCGCTCGCCGCGGGCGCCCTCACCGCCTCGGCGGCCACCGCTCCCCCGGCTGCGGCGCTGACTCCCCCGGTCGGCTTCACGGCCGACAACCTGACCACCTATCAGACCAACGGGATCGTCTGGGCGCTCGCCGAGGCGAACGGGGTGGTGTACGCGGGCGGCACCTTCGCCAACGTACGGCCGGCCGGTGCCCCGGCGGGCAGCAGCACGACGCCCGCCGTCAACTTCGCCGCGTTCAACGCGGCCACCGGGGCGCCCACCGGCTGTTCGCTCTCCTTCACCCGCAGCAGCGGCACCGCCACGGTCCGGGCGTTCGCGCTCTCCCCGGACAAGTCCACGCTGTACGCCGGTGGATATTTCAACGCCGTCAACGGGACGGCTGCCAACGGTCTGGTGGCCATCAACACCGCGACCTGCACCCTTCGTCCGGGGTTCGCGCCGAACTTCGGGGCGACCGTGCGGGCGCTCGACGTGGCCGCGAACGGCACGGTCTACGCCGGCGGCGACTTCCAGACGATCAACGGCCAGACCCGGCGCTTCTTCGGCGCCGTCACCGCGGCCGGTGCCGTGACCGCGTGGAACCCGGACGCCGACGATCCCGGCCGGGCGATCAAGATCACCCCGGACGGCCGGAACGTCCTGATCGGCGGCGACTTCTTCACCGTTGGTGGCGCCGCCTCGCACGCGCTCGCGGTGACCGACGCCGGCTCGGGCGCTCTGACCCGCGCCTACACCGGCAACTTCATCCCGTCCACCGCGGTCATCAAGGACATCGTCACCGACACCGCCTCCGACGGCTGGTACGTCGCGGGCGAAGGCACGGGAGGCGGCTCCTTCGACGGTCGGCTCGCGATGCGGCTCGGTACGTTCGACCAGCGCTGGCGGGACACCTGCCAGGGGGCGACCCAGACACTGCGGGTCTACCGGGGTGTGCTGTACGCGGGCAGCCATGTCCACGACTGCTCCACCATGGGCGGCTTCCCGAACCAGGTCCGCAAGCATCTCACCGCCCAGTCCGTCGACAATCCGGCGATGCTCGGCTGGCTCCCGGATACCAATGACGGGATCGGTGAGCCGGTCGGGCCGCGCGCCCTGACCGTGTCCTCCCGCGACGGCCGCGACTTCCTGTGGGTGGGCGGCGAGTTCACGACGGTCAACGGGGTCGCCCAGCAGTCACTGACCCGGTTCGCGAACACGCCCGACACGGGCGCGCCGTCCGTGCCCGCCGTCAGTGTCTCCGCTCCCCGGCCCGGTGAGGTGAAGGTCCGCTGGCGGTCCGGTCTGGATCTGGACGACAGCCTGCTCACCTACCGGGTCTACCGCGACGGCGGCTCGACGCCCGTGTACACCACGCAGGGGTCCTCGCTGTTCTTCAGCCGTCCGCAGCTGACGTTCACCGACACCGATGTGGTGGCCGGCCGGACGTACTCGTACCGGATCACGGCGAGCGACGGGACCAACACCAGCGCCCTGTCGGCCGCCGCCTCCGTCACCGCGGCCGCGTCGGCGAGCCCGTACCAGGAGCGGGTGCTCGCGGACGGTGCCGGTCTGTACTGGCGCTACGACGAAGCGGGCGGGGCGTTCGCCGCGGACGCCTCGGCCGGTGACGACGGCGGGGTGTACATGAACGCGCCGACGTACCGGTCCACCCCGTCCGCGGTCGCCGGTTCGGCGGCACTGTCGCTGAACGGCACGGACGAGTACGTGTACAGCGACCGTCTGCACCACTACACCTCGCCGACGCCGTATTCCATCGAGACATGGTTCCGGACGAACACCACGCGGGGCGGCCGGATCGTCGGCTACGGCAACAACATCGGCACCGCCCAGGGCCACACCAGCAGCATCTCCGACAAGCTCGTCTACATGACCGATGACGGGCGCCTCGCCTTCGGTGTCCAGGTCGGCAGCACCAGCAGCAGGCCCACCCTCACCACGACGGCTTCCTACAACGACAACACCTGGCACCATGTCGTCGCCACCCAGGGACCGTCGGGCATGCGGCTGTACGTGGACGGGGCGGCCGTCGGCTCCAACACGACCGCGGGCAACCGCTCGTACAACGGGTACTGGCGGGTTGGCGGCGACGCCATGCCGACCACCTGGCCGAACCGTCCCACCAGCACCTACTTCGCCGGGCAGGTCGACGAGACCGCCATCTACCCGTCGGCGCTGACCGCCGCCCAGGTCGCCGCGCACCACGCCCTGGCGGACACCCCGCCCGGCCCCGGCGACACCACCGTGACGCTCACTCCGGACGACGACGCGTACGTCAACAGCGTCGCCCCGAACACCAACTACAACGACAACCAGCTCGCCTCGCGCGGCACCACGGCGTATCTGAGCTATCTGCGCTTCACCGTGCCCGCGGCCCCGGCCGGACAGGTGCTCAAGAGCGCCCGGCTCACGTTCCGCACGTCGTCGGACTCGACGGCGGGCTCATCCGACAGCCACACCGTGGTGCCGGTCACCGGCACCTGGACCGAGTCGGCGGTCACCTACAACACCCGGCCGTCGCTCTCCCCGACCGTGCTGGGGACCATCACCGGCGCGGCCTCGGTCTCCACCGACTACTCGGTGGAGCTGAACGCGCCGGCACTGGGCGGAGCACTCGGCTCCGTCTACTCACTCGCCCTGACCAGCAGCGGGACGGACAGTCTCCGCATCTGGTCGAGCGAGGTATCAACCGCGGCCTACCGGCCGCAGCTCGTTCTCACCTTCGGAGCTGAATGATGAACGGAAGTACGGGGCGCAGACGTGCGGGACGTGGCCGGGTGCGTGCCGCGTCCGCAGCGCTCTGCCTGCTCGCCGGAGCCCTGACCGCGACCGCGGTCGGGGCCTCCCCGGCGGCGGCTCTCACGCCGCCGGTCTCCCTCACCGCGGACGACCTCTCCACCTGGCAGACCAACGGCATCGTGTGGTCGATGGCCGCCACGGGCGGGGTCGTCTACGCCGGCGGCACTTTCTCCACTGTCCGTCCGCCGGGCGCGGCGGCGGGCACGTCAGAACAGCCCGCGGTCAACTTCGCCGCGTTCGACGCGTCGACCGGCGCACCGACCGGCTGCAGCCTGTCGTTCACCCTCTCTTCCGGAACAGCGACCGTACGGGCCCTCGCACTCTCCCCCGACAACACCACGCTGTACGCGGGTGGGCAGTTCGGCGCGGTGAACGGGGTCGGCGTCAGCAATATCGTCGCGATCGACACGGCGACCTGCATCCCGCGCCAGGACTTCAAGGTCGCTGTCTCCGCAACCGTCCGGGCCCTGTCCGTCACGGACGACACCGTCTATCTGGGCGGTGACTTCAACTCCGTCGCGGGGCAGACCCGGAACAAGTTCGCCGCGGTCACCACCAACGCCCAGCTGAAGCCGTGGACGGCCAACACGGACGAGGTGGGCCGGGCCGTCCAGGTGACACCCGACGGACAGCATGTGCTGATCGGTGGCGACTTCTTCACCGTCAACGGCACCACGTCGCACGCCCTCGCCGTCGTGGACGCCACGACGGGTGCGATCACCAAGAGCTACCCGGGCTTCATCCCGAACGCCTCCACGGTGCAGGACCTGACCACGGACGACACCGGCTTCTACACCGCCAACGAAGGCACCGGAGGGGGTGTCTTCGACGGACGGATCGCGCTGAACCTCAGCAACTTCGAGCAGCGCTGGCGGGACACCTGCCTCGGCGCCACGCAGGCCGTGCTGGTCCACGACGGGGTCCTGTACAGCGGCAGTCACGCCCATGACTGTGCCAGCATGGGCGAGTTCCCGGACCAGCCGCGCAAGCATCTCCTCGCCCAGTCGGTGAACGATCCGAAGCTGCTGCCGTGGTTCCCGGACACCAACGACGGCATCGGGGAGCCGGTCGGGCCGCGGGTGATGGCCCAGACCGACCGGGGCGGGCACCACTACCTGTGGGTCGGCGGTGAGTTCACCACGGTCAACGGCGCCGCCCAGCAGGGCCTGACCCGGTTCGCCGACGGTCCGGACACCGGAGCCCCGTGGGTGCCCAACGTCAGCCTCTCCACGGTCGCCGCGGGCACGATCGAGGTCAACTGGCAGACCAGCTTCGACACCGACGACGGCGAGCTCACGTACCGCATCTACAAGGACGGTGCGAGCACCCCCGTGTACACGACCACGGGAAGCTCGGTGTTCTGGGACCGGCCGCAGCTGAGGTGGACCGACACCGACGTGGCTCCGGGCGAGACGCACACGTATCGGATCAGCGCGAGCGACGGCACCAACACCAGCGCCAAGTCCCCTGCCCAGACCGCCACTGTGGCCTCCGCGGCCGAGAGCTACCCGGCCAGGGTGCTCGCCGACGGCGCGTCGCTGTACTGGCGGTACGACGAGGGGACGTCGACGTTCGCCGCCGACACCGGGACCGGCCTGGACAACGGCTTCCTGCGCAACGCCCCGTCCTACCGGCAGACTCCGGCCGCGGTCTCCGGACCGTCGACCGCGATCGGCTTCAACGGCACGAACCAGTACGCGTACAGCAACAGACGGCACGCGCAGCCGGCCAAGTTCTCGGTGGAGACCTGGATCAAGACGACCACCACCAAGGGAGGGAAGGTCATCGGCTTCGGCAACCTGACCATGCAGAACAGCAACCAGTACGACAAGCATGTGTACATGCTCAATGACGGGCGGCTGACCTTCGGCGTCTACAGCGGCGGCACCCGGACCATCACCACCTCCGGGGCCTACAACGACGGCGCCTGGCACCATGTCGTCGCCACCCAGGGCAGCTCCGGCATGGCGCTGTACGTGGACGGGCAGCTGCGCGCGTCCAACATCCTGTACACCGCCAACGAGAGCTACAACGGGTACTGGCGGGTCGGCGGGGACAACCTGGCCAGTTGGCCGAACCGTCCGACGAGCGACTTCTTCGCCGGGCAGATCGACGAGACCGCCGTCTACCCGACCGCGCTCAGCGGCTCCACGATCAGTGCCCACTACGCCCTGAGGACGGGTGGATGAGGTATCCGTTCCTGGCCGGCGCCGCCGTCGTCGTACTGACGGCGGCGCTGGCCGCCTGCGGATCGTCCTCCGACGGGGACCACCGGGAGGCGGGCGGTGCGAAGCCGTCGGGCGCCGAGTCCCCCGTCGCGGGGGCGGCGGCCGGGCCCGACGCCGACGCGTCCGCCGGCCCGTCGGCGAAGAAGACGAGCGAACCACCGAAACTGCCCACCGACGAACTCACCCCGGCCACCGGCTCCTTCACGAAGAAGCAGAAGGAGTATCTGGTCGACCGGGTGCCCAAGGGCATGGATCCGGCAGCGGTGCTCCAGACCGGCCAGGAGACCTGCGACAAGCTGTCGTACCTGCTCAAGGTCGACAAGGACCTCGCGGTCGCGGCCATCGTCACCGGTGAGGTCGCCGGTGCGAAGCCCGCTGCCGCGCACCTCTGCACCGACCACCAGGACCTGGTGGACCGGGCCTCTCTGGGGTACGCCGACGGCACGTACAGGAACCAGCAGATCCGGCCGGGCCGCTACTACGCCGTCACTCCCACGAAGAGCTGCACCTGGCAGGTCACGGGGGCGGGCGGCAAGAACCTGGCGTCGGGCACCTCCGGCTCCGGGAAGCGGGTGGGGATCACCGTCGCGAAGACGGCCCGCGCCTTCACCTCCACAGGCTGCTACGCCTGGCTGCCCGAAGGAGACAAAGAATGAGCAAGCTGCCGATAGCCGTGGCGATCCCCACGAAGAACGAGGGCCTCAACATCGCCGAGGCGGTGAAATCGGTCCTCGGTCACTTCGAGGCGGTCGTCGTCGTCGACTCGCACAGCACCGACGACACGGCGAAGATCGCCGAGAGCTGCGGCGCCGAGGTGGTCACGTACACCTGGGACGGCGGCCATCCGCGGAAGAAGCAGTGGTGCCTGGAGAATGTCCGCACGGACCTCGACTGGATCCTGCTGCTCGACGGCGACGAGCGGCTCAGCCCCGGTCTGCTGGACGAGCTGCGGCAGATCTTCGCCGATCCCGGGGCACCGAAACCGGCAGCGTACGACATCCCGCTGGGCTACTGGTTCTCGGGGCGGAGGCTGCGCCACGGGTACACCATCCGCAAGCGGTCCCTGACCGACCGGACCCGGTGCCACTATCCGGAGGTCGGGGATCTCGCGGCGCCCGGCATCGGCGAGGTCGAGGGGCACTACCAGCCGGTCGCGCCGACGGCGGGTACGCTCCGCAACCCGATCGAGCACCAGGACCTCGACCCGGTGTCGGCGTGGTTCGAGCGGCACAACCGCTACTCGGACTGGGAGGCGTGGCTGGAGCACCATCCGGACGTCAAGGAGCAGGTCCGGAAGGTGAAGTCGCGCCAGGGGCAGCTGTTCCACAAGGCGCCGTTCAAACCACTGGTGTCGTTCGCGTACATGTATGTCTACCGGCGGGGCTTCCTCGACGGGCGGGCAGGCTTCGACTTCGCACTGGCGATGAGTTTCTACCGGTGGCAGATCGCCCTCAAGTCCCGTGAGAGCAAGGTGGGATGAGCCGGCCGCACCGTCTCCGGTGTCAGCGGGCTGCGGCCTTCCGGCGGACCACGTCCTCATAGGTCCGCCGGAGGGTCTGCCCCACGGCCTTGATGGTGAAGTGCTCATTGACCAGCTGCCACGCGGCGTTTCCTGCTTCGGCGTTGGCCTTCGGCTCCAGGAGTTCGAGGATCGCCTGCGCGACCTTCTGGGCGTTGGCTTCGTCCTCGCCGACCCGGCTGTCGATCACCCGGCCCGCCCCGGCCTCCGCGACATCGGGGCCCAGCCCGCAGGTGCGGGTGATCACCACGGGCGTACCGACCGACATCGCTTCGAGGACCGAGACCCCGAGGGGTTCCTCGATCGACGGCAGTACGTACACGTCGGCGCGCCGTCCGGCGGCGAGAACCTCTTCGTGGCCGAGCGGTCCCACATGGTCGAGCGACTCCAGCACGCCCAGCCTCGCGGCCAGTTCCAGCGTTCCGGGGAGCGCTCCGGTGTCCGGTCCTGCCAGCACGAACCGGGCTTCCGGGTACTTCGCAAGGACTGCGGGCATCGCGGCGACGAAGTCCTCCGGGCGCTTGCGCTCCTGGATCCGGGCCAGGAAGAGCACCGTGGGCGGCTGCCCAGGGTCCCGGGTGGGCTTGCGCTTCTGCGGGCGCACGCCGTTGACCAGCCGTACGGTGCGGTTGAGCGGCACCGGGGCGGCCACGGCATTCACATCGAGGCGCTCCATCTCGGTCAGGTGCAGCACCGCGTCGGCGCCGCGCAGCACCTTCCGCACGCCCAGCAGATCAGTCAGCTGGGCGACGCGCTTCTCGGTTGGGTCCACCATGCCGTGCGTCTGGACGACGAGCGGGCGGTGCAGGGCCAGCGCGAGGAGGGCGGCGGGCAGCGTCACCAGGTCGCGCATCAGATGGACATGGACGATGTCCGCCCCGCGCATCCTGCGCCGGGCGGCCAGCAGCAGCGCGCCCGAGGTGATGCCGCTGACCTCGAACATCGGCAGGAGGTGGCGGGCCCGGAAGAGGTGGGCGGGCACGCCCTCGACCTCGCTCGGCAGCTCGCCGTCGAAGCCGTCGCCGAGCGCCATGATGCGGGCGTCGTCGCCGTGGGCACGCTGGACCTTCGACAGGTTGAGCGCCACCCGGGTCGGACCGCCGAACGCATGGTCCGGAGTGTGCAGTGTGACGATGTGCAGGATCTTCACCAGGGTTCCCCTCGACCTCGGCCTACTCTTCACAGAGTAGTCATCCTGATTACCCCAAGTGGGTTGATTCGTTAGAGTGTTCACCGGTCCACGGAACGGGGGACGTATGACGTCCGTGCACGAGACGGCGCCGTCCCCACCCCTGCAGCGGGGTGGCGGTGGCCGGCGGGTCCAGCCTCCGGCGAAGCCTATGTCCTGGGCGATGCTCTCGCGGGCGCTGGCCGTACCGCTCATCCTCGGCCTGGTCTGTTTCCTGCCCGCAGTGATCGCCGCCCAGCCGGGCACGGGCATCCGCGACACCGCCTACTGGCTGCAGCTCGTGCTGACCTGCTATGCGGGTGCGCGGCTGGCCACAATGATCCTGTCCACCGGACGGCGGCTGCTCCAGGGCGTCTTCTGGATGTTCGTGTACATCGCGATGGGGGTGGCTCCGTTCGCCCAGGCGGTCATCGGCCAGACCCCGACGCCGATGGTCGGGCCGCGGTCGGACCTGGTGACAGCGATCTCGCTGATCCTGGTGGGCTGCGCGGCGTTCGACCTCGGTGCACTGCTGGCGTCCCGGCGGCCGCTGCGCCGTCGCACAGCGATGCGCAACGGGGGCGGTCCGGCCACCGCGCACCGGATCAGGCTGCGGCTTCTGGTGCTGCTCGCGTTCGCCGCGAGCGGGTACTACATCCTGAAGCTCGGCGGGCCCGCCATCTTCTTCACCAGCCGCCAGGAGATCAGCGCCACCGTCGCCGTCAGTTCGGTCGCGTCCCCGGAGTCGAACGTGGGATCGGCCTTCCTCAAGGGCTTCGGTACGGTGCCCGCCCTGTTGGCGCTGCTGTTCTACACCCGTCGGCTGGTGACCTCGCGGCGGGCCCGGCGCTCCCCCTCGACGGTTCTGGTCTGGCTGGCGCTGGCGATCCTCAACCTCATCGTCAACAACCCGATCTCCAATGCCCGTTACTGGTTCCTGACGGTGCTGGTCTCGCTCCTTTTCACCGCGTTCCCGAGCAGCGCCGCGATGTACCGGTCGATGCTCGCGATGGGGGTGGTCGGGGCTCTGGTGCTGTTCCCGTACGCGGACCGGTTCCGGTACGACGACGCCGGGTACCGGCCGGTGCAGTCGTCGTCCGTCTTCGAACCACTGGCGACGAAGGATTACGACCAGACGGTGATGTTCGCGAACACCATCTCCTGGGTCGACACCCGTGACCACACGTATGGGCGTCAACTCGTCGGCTCCGCACTGTTCTTCGTGCCGCGGGCGGTGTGGAGCGGCAAGCCGGAGGACACCGGGGTCCGGGTCGGCCAGTGGATGGGGATGAACATGACCAACCTCTCGGCGCCGCTGTGGACCGAGTTCTGGGTCGACTTCGGCGCGCCGGGGATGGTCGGCGGTCTCGCACTGATCGGGTACGCCGCCGCGCGCACCGACCGCCGTTACGCGCTGGCGGTCTCCCGGGACGGTCCCGGGCCCGGAAGTGTCCTGGCCATCGCGGCGCCGCTGATCGCCGGGTACACGTTCATCCTGCTGCGCGGACCGCTGCTGCAGTCCGCCGGGAAGCTGGCCATCGGAGCCCTCTGTCTGCTACTGGTCACGAGCTTCAGGGGCCGGGGCGGGCCGCGGACACGCTGACCGGAGGCGGCGCGGGTGCGGTGCGGCGGTGCAGCCCGGCCACCCGGATCCAGGTCGCCACCGCCTTGCAGACCGATCCCAGGCACAGCCCCCAGGCGGCACCCGGCACGCCGCCGACCGCGTAGCCACCCGCCAGGAACGCGACGGCGGCGAGCGAGAACACCACCTGGATGGAGAGGGTGGTGCGCGGGTCCAGCATCCGCAGCGCCAGCAGCCCGCAGGTGCCGACGGCCATCGCCGTGTACTGGCTGCCGGTCGCCGGCAGCAGTGCCGCCGCTGTGGGCCAGGTGTCGCCGAGCAGATGGCGGCCGACACCATCGGGCAGCAGCGCGAGCGCGGTGGCCCAGACCGCGGCGGTGGCCGCCAGGACCGCGGCCAGACCGGCGATGGCGCGTATCCGGCGCCGCTCGGAGCCGATCCGTCCGAGCAGGGGCGGGCCGAAGCTGGTGGCGGAGGTGAACAGCACGTTGAGTGGTCCGAAAAGCGTGGTGGCGCCGCGCAGCGCGCCGACGACCAGGGGGTTGCCGAACACACCGAGTCCGAGAACGGAGAGCTGGCTGGTCGCGTTCCCCACGCCGAACTCGACCACGAACCGCCGCCCGAGGTGCCCTCGCCCCATCAGGACCTTCAACCTCCGCTGCGTACCGGCGACGTAGCGGCGCAACAGGACAGCGGAGAGCAGCAGCGCGGGCAGCGCGGACAGCCCCCAGACGGCGACGAGCCGTGCGGCCGGGGCGCCGTACGGCTGGACGGCCAGGGCACCCAGCACACAGGCGAGCCGCAGCACGTCGCTCGCCAGGGCCAGGTGCGGCCGCTGCAGGGTGGAGAAGGCGTAGCGCATGGCGTCCTGTCCGAGAACGACGGGCAGGACGAGTCCCAGCACCATCAGGGCGCGTGCCGTGTCCCCGGGCACGAACAGGCAGACCGCGGCCAGCAGCGCGCCGAGGGCCGACGCGGCGAGCAGGGTGAACGCGACCGCCGATCTGCAGGCGCCGCGCACCTCGTCGTCGGCGCCGCGCCGCAGCACGAGCGGCTGTCCGGTGTAGGCGCCGGAGATCCCCAGCAGCACCGTGAAGACGAGGTACACGGCCGAGAAGCGGGCGAAGTCGGCGACGGTGGAGAGCCGGGCGGCCACCACCAGCACCAGGATGTTGGTGAGGGCCGCCACCCCTTGGTCCGCGACGGAGCTGGCGACTGCGGCGCGTGCTCTCACCTGCGCCCTGCGGAGGTGTCGAAGGTGCGCAGCCCGAGGGTTTCGGTGGGGTCGCCGGTGTGCTGAGAGCCCTCGGGTCCACCGCGGCCGTCCTGACCCGGCCGTCCCCCGCTGGTGCGGCGCCTGCCGGACTTCCGGCGCGCCCTGCGCTCGAAGCGGCCGCGCCCGGGATGCAGCAGGGTTCCGAGTACGGTACCGCCGGCCGCGCCGATGATCTCGCGGATCCGTTCCAGGTCGCTGCGGTGGACTTCGCGCGGGTCGCAGACCACCACGACGCCCTCGACGCGGTCGATGAGGGCGACGGCGTCGGCGTACGACAGCACGGGCGGCGCCAGCACGATGACCACGGATCCGGGGCGGTCCGCCTCGGCGACGATGCGGCTGACGGGCGCCGAGGTCAAGGCGCGCGGCACATTGTCGATCCGGCGTCCGGCGATCAGGGCGAAGGCGCCGGAGCCGGGCACGTCCACGTTCGTACGGCTGTCCGACGGCCAGGCGCGGTCGTCACCGTCCGCGGCCCAGCGGGGCCTTCCCTGTACGGCCGGGCCGAGGTCGCGGGCCAGGGACGGGGTACGGAGATCGGCCTCGACGAGGAGTACGTCACGGCCCATTTCGGCGAAGGCGGCTGCCAGGTTGACCGCCGCGGCGGTGGCCGCTTCGTTGTCCCCGCGCGGAGCTGTGACGAGGAGGCGTCGGCGCTGTTCGAACGACGGGTCGTAGGCGAGCCGGAACGCCACCGCCCGATATTCCTCGGCGAGCCTGCTGCCGCTTCGCCCGATGGCGAGCAGCGCCCCCTGGGAGCCGCGTTCCTTCGGCAAGGTGCCGAGCAGCGGGGCGCCGAGCGAGCGGACCAGCTCCCGGGTGGAGCGGACCGCCGGGTCGAAGACGAGACGCACCCAGGACAGCAGCAGACCGAGCGCCAGTCCCACGACGCCGCCGAGCCCGAGCAGCAGGGGCAGTCCCGCCCCCGTGGGCCTCTCCGGTGCGACGGGCTTCTTGTTGAGATAGCCGGGCGTGGTGTCCAGTGCGCGCAACTCCGATATTTTTCTGCTCAGTTCGGAGATTGCGACCACCAGGTTGGCGCGGGCGCTGGTCACGTCGTCGCCCCTGGTCCCGGTCGACTCGCCGGCCAGCTTGTCGCGCTGTTCGGTGAGCGGCTTAAGCTGGGCGCGGTAGCCGTCGACCATGTTGCCGATGCTGTTCTCGGTGCGCTCCCTTCGTATCTCGAGATAGGCGTCGGCGAGTGCCTCGGCCCGCTGCTTGGCCAGAGCGGGGGTGCGGGCGGTGTAGGAGAAGCGCAGCACGAGGGTGTTCGGCGGGTTGGTGACCTGAAGACCGGCGAGCAGTGTCCCGACCTTCACCCGGTCGTCGCTCCGTGCCAGGGAGCGGGCGGCGATGGTGCCCACCGCGTCGCTGATCGCGGTCTGCCGCTCGGAGCCGATGTTGATCCCCTTGTCGGCGGAGGCGCCGGTGGCGAAGGGGTCGGAGGTGGCGTTGCGGACGAACACCTCGCCGGTGGCCGTGTAGCTCGCCTCACCGCTGAGGGCGAGCCAGCCGCCGCCGAGCAGTCCGACGACCACGCCGACGGCGAGGAGTGTGCGGTAGCGCAGGAGTTGCCTGAACTGGTCGCGCAAAAGGGCGGGTTCGTCCTGCTCCTCCAGCGCGCGGATCGGATGCGTCATCGGCGTGGTCTCCCTTGTGGGTCTTCGAGGACCTCGGTGAGCAGGGCGTCGAACCGGGCGAGGCCCGCTTCGCGGCTCAGGTGACGTGCGACGTACTCCGGCCCGCGGGCGCCCAACGCGTCCGCCTCGGCCGGTCCCTCGACGAGCTTCCGTACGGCTGCCAGCAGCGCGCCGGGGTCCTCGGGTGCGACCAGGATCCCGGCACCGGAGCGACGCACCTCCTGGGCGGTGCCGCCCTCGTCGGCCACCGAGGCGACGACGGGGCGGCCGGAGACGAAGTACGAGGTGAGTTTGGACGGCACGCTCATGTCGAGCACGGATGCGCGCTGTGTCACCGCGAGGACGTCGGCGGCGGCGAGGACGTCGGTGAACTCGTCTGCACCGGCGGGCGGCAGGAAGTCGAGGTTGGGCAGGCCGGCCGCGCGGGTGCGCAGTTCCTCGCGCTGATTGCCGTCGCCCATCAGCACGACGCGCACATCGGGGGCCAGTCGGGCCACGTCGACGAGGACGTCGAGTCCCTGCTTGAGTCCCATGTTCCCGGAGTGCAGCACCACCGGGGTGTCGGCGTGCCAGCCGAGCCGGGCGCGGGTGGCGGCACGGTCGGCCGAAGGCCGCTGGACATGACTCCAGTTGGGAACCAGACGGACGCGTCCCGGGTCGACGCCGTAGGCGGTGACACGGGGGACGAAACTCTCGTGGATGACGCCGACGAGGGAAGCGGAGCGGAGCGCGTACCGCTCGGCCCTCGCGGCGACGGCCGCCGCCCGGTCCCCGCCGCGGATGCCGCTCTGCGCGGCGGCGGCGCCCATCAGGTCCTGTACGACGGGTATGTACGGGACCCGGTGGCGGCGGGCCAGCCTGGCGCCGATGACACCGCCGGCCAGGCTCGGCATCTGGGAGACCACCGCGTCCGGCCGGGACCCGGGCGGTGCGAGCAGGCCGTGCGCGAGCACGGTTGCCTCGAACGCGCCTCTGCGGAGGGCGGTCTGGCGGGGCGGCACATAGTGTCTTCGCCGGTGGACCAGCACCCCGGCGCGTTTCTCGGCAGTCCGCCAGACCCCTCGATACTCGGCATCCATGCGCCAGGAAGGGTAGTGCGGCATGCCGGTGAGGACGTGGGTCTCCGCTCCGGACGCGGCCCAGTGCTCGGCGAGTTGTGCGGCGTACGGGCCGATTCCGGTCAGCTCCGGCGCATAGTTGGTCGACACCACGAGAAGCCTGCGATACGCGAACGGCTTGTCGTGATCAGCATGGGACATCGGACGATCACCTTCCCCCGCTACAGCCTCTGTTCCCCCGAGGGAACAACCCCAAAAGTGAGCTTATCCGTTCACGTGATGCGCAAGTGGTCTTCACAGTAAGGTCATTGCACCATCAGCACGGATACCGATATCCCGCAGGACCGGATGCCATGTCCGGACACCTGTGACCGGAACACGGACATCATGTTCACCGTGGGGGGAGACAACGGATGGTGCACAGGGTCGGCTACGCGCCGGGGGTCTACGACCTGTTCCACGTAGGGCACCTGAACATCCTGCGGCATGCCCGCAGCCAGTGCGACTACCTCGTGGCGGGGGTCGTCTCGGACGAGATGGCCGCGCTCGCCAAGGGCCACAGGCCGGTGATCCCGCTGCCGGAGCGGCTGGAGATCGTCCGCAGTGTGCGCTATGTGGACGCGGCGTTCGTCGAGACCGTTCCCGACAAGGTCGAGACGTGGCAGCAGGTCAGGTTCGACGTCATTTTCAAGGGGGACGACTGGCGGGGCACGGAAAAGGGGGAACGGCTCGAACGCGACTTCGCCGAGGTCGGTGTGGAGGTGGTCTACTTCCCGTACACCGTGCACACGTCCAGCACCCAGCTGCGCCGGGCGCTGGACACCCTCGTCAGTCCTCAGCCCGGAGCACTTTCAGCTCCCTGAACCACTTGACGAGGAACGCCACGAGGAACAGCGCGTGCACGACGGCGAGTGCGGCATAGCCGATACGGAACGCGGTCTCGTCGCCGTACAGCAGAAACACCAGGCAGAACACCCCGTAGTCGGCGGGGAGCAGTGCCACGGCCCGCACCCGGGACACCGGGGCCGGGGCCGTGGCACGGCCGGCCGGTGCGGGGCGGGCGGCCGCCTTGCCGAGCTGCTCGCGCAGCAGCCCGGCGCAGAAGGTGAGCACCGCGACGAACAGGAAACCCAGCGGCAGCAGCAGCCATCCCTCGCCGGGCAGCTGCGCGAACCGGTGGAACGAGATCAGTACGGCGGTGTGTACGAGGATCAGCTTGGCGCAGTCCACGACATGGTCCAGCCACTCTCCGTCCGGCCCGCCGCGTCCGGTCAGCCGGGCGAGCTGCCCGTCGGCCGAGTCGAAGGCGAAGCCGACGGCCAGCCCCGCATACACGGCGAAGGCGAGCCCCCAGGAGGGCCGGACCAGCGCCACCGAGGCAACTGCGGTGAAAGTGAAGGCCGCACTGACCAAGGTGACTTGATTGGGCGTGAGCCCGATCCGGTAAGCGCCCGCGGCAAGCACACGCCCGGCCGGGCGGTTGACGTACCGCGAGTAGAGCGACACACCTTTTGCGGTCTTCTGCGCGCCGCGCAATTCGCGCAGCACCGTGCCCGTGGATCCCATCCGCCCCCCAGCGTCCAGCCGTTCCCGCAGCGCCGGCGGAACACCGAAAGCGCTGTGGTCGGAGCCGCATCATGGCACGGAGAACCTCTGTCAGGTGAGCACTCCCTCGGTCCCGGCCCGGCAGGCTGTCGGCTCAGGCGGGCGCGGACCTGCATTCCGGGTGGCCCCATCCGTTCGGATTCTTCGCGATCATGTCCTTCGCCGCGTACGGCTTTCCGCAGTGGCAACGCCCGGCGAACTTGGCCCGGATGGTGCCTCCGGTGCGCGTGGGGCGTGCCGCGCCCGCCGTCTTCCTCTTCGCCGCCGCGCCGCCGCTTCGGCTCTCGGTCGCCCTGGCCGGTGCGGGCGTCGGCGGCGGGGAGCCGTGCTCCGTACCAGCCGCCTGCTGCGTCACGGCTGCCTCGCTGGCCGCTTGGTCGGCAAGGGCGTTGAGCGGATCCCCGTCCACCTGATGGGCCGGCACATAAACGAAGCGGACGGTCCGGCCGCTCAGCAGACCGTCGATGCGGACCACCAGCTCCTGGTTGGCCACGGGCTTGCCGGCCGAGGTCTTCCAGCCGTTGCGCTTCCACCCCGGCAGCCACTTCGTCACCGCGTTCATCGCGTACTGCGAGTCCATCCTGACCTCGGTCTCCACGGCCGGATCCGTGGCCTCCAGCAGCGACTGGAGTGCGGTGAGCTCGGCGACGTTGTTGGTCGCGGTGCCCAGCGGCCCCGCCTCCCAACGCTGCGGAGTCCCCTGCGCATCGGCCACGACCCATGCCCAGGCCGCAGGCCCCGGATTCCCCTTCGATGCCCCGTCACACGCGGCGATGATGCGCTCGTTCATACCCTTGATCATGCCAGCGCCGATCCGGTCCACGGACCCACAGGCGGCCGGTAACGCAGCGTAACGGTTCGGCATGCGGTGAAAGCCGGACGCTGGTTCTCTGAATGAGCCCGCTCTTCCCTACCGTCCTAGGAGTGACGATGAGCGTTGCAGGCGAAACCAGTGGCCGCGCCCAGGAGATGCGCGACAAGGCCCGGCATCTGACCGAGGCCGCGGAGCGCGCGACCGACCCGGAGCAGCGTCAACGGCTCCAGGAGAAGGCGCGGAAGCTGCAGGAGCAGAGCGAGCAGCTCGGCAACCTGGGCTCCGGCGACACGCGCCGGCCCAAGTAAGCAGCCGTACCACGTGAATGGTCGATGGTCTGCCGCTCTTCCATGAGTGAGCGGCAGGCCATCGGCCTCGCTTCCGTTCAGCCACGATTCAGACCCCGACACGTGCCGTGGCCGCGCTTTGCTTCACGTACTCCGGGTAGCACCGGGTGAAGCGGACCGCCAGAACCAGCAGGGCGACGGGGATGATCCAGTTGAGCCGGCCCGTCCCGGACGTCATCGGGCCCGCGTCGGTGCGAGAATCGCGCAGACCGCGAACACCACGCCCCGGACGAGGCGTTCTGGCTCCGACAGACGGCGAACGCCTACGACACCTTCCCCGGTGGCGGCGACGTCGTGCTGGAGTACATCCAGTGGGCGCACCTCTCCTTGGGCGCCCCGACCAGGGAGAACGCCCGAACCCCGGCGGTCTGTGCAGGCGTCCACCGACCGTTCGGCGGCACGGTGCACCGTACGCAACTGGACGCCTCGCGCATCGAACTTCTCTGGATCGAAGAACATCTGATCAGTCATCAATAACATCCTTCGCCGTCGCCGCGGGGGCCGGCGAGGTCCACCCGCCGCCCGGCGAGTGCGACGCGATCCACCAATAGGACACCGAGGGCAGTACCGGAACTCGAAGCCGTGGGGGAACACCACCGACCGTACAGAAGCAAGCAGTTGACTGATCGTCATCTTCGCCGACAACCCGGGATCGGCTTCGGTCGCCCGGGTCCGCGTCTCTGTACACGTGCCGCTGGGCCTGCACGGCAACTGGCTCCCCACCGAGGAGCGGACGCTCGAAGACGGTGACCGGCGGTTCGTCAAGGCGGCGGTCACGGAAACCGGCCGGCGGTCGCTCGACCGTGGCTGGGCCTTCCAGCGGGCGGTACCGCTCAGGGCCTGCTCGAACGCGTGGAGCACTCGGGTGACCGGCAGCGCCCGGAAGCGCGCGATGGCGCTGTCGGGACTGGAGCGGTTGCGCTTCGCGTACAGCACCTCGCCCCCCATGCCGACATCACCACTGCACACCTGTCACGCACAGTGATCCCGCGGAGTGGTTCACGACGATGCGCCGGTTCGCTGCCGAATGGCGGACGGCAGCCCGTCCCCTGTTCTGCACCGGGCAGCGATGAGTTTTCGGCGCTGAATCAGTCGGTATCGGTGGACATACCCCTATGCCGAGGAGGCAACGATGACCAGCGAAGGCTTCACCACGTGCCTGTGGCTCGACGGGCAGGCCGAAGATGCGGCGGACCACTACATGTCGATCTTCAAGAACTCGAAGCTCGGCAGGGTGGGCCGCTACTCCGAGGCCGGGCCGGGTCCGGCCGGTTCCGTTATGGCCGTCGAGTTCGAGATCAACGGCCAGAAGTTCGTCGCACTGAACGGCGGACCGCAGTTCACCTTCAACGAATCCATTTCGTTCCAGATCCCCTGCGACGACCAGGAGGAAGTGGACTACTACTGGAGCAGGCTCTGCGAAGGCGGCGAGGAAGGTCCTTGCGGGTGGCTCAAGGACAAGTACGGCGTGTCGTGGCAGGTCGTGCCGAACGTACTCATCGACTGGATCGGCGACCCTGATCCAGTGAAGGCGAGCCGCACCACCGAAGCCATGATGACGATGAAGAAGCTCGACATCGCCGCACTTCAGAAGGCCCACGCGGGGGTTTGAGGTCCACAGGGCAGTCGAGGCCGCGCGGTCTCCTCAGGGCTCGGTGTGCTCGGTGACCGCGCGGACCTGCGGTGTTCCGAACACCTGGTGTCCGCCCGTGGCCAGCATCCGTATCTCACCGAGTTCGCTGATCTCCGCGCGGACGATTCCCGTCTCGTCCTCGTAGATGGGGTAGCCACCGGCCCCCTCTTTCGCGGTGCGCCGAACGATCACGGTGTCGTCCTCGACGGCGGACGCCTGAAATACCAGCTCATAACATTCCGGGTAATCCATGGGTGGCTCCGGACCAGAATCGGCGGCTGCGAGTGCCCTGCCTGCGTCTTCCATTGTCGCCCACAGCAAGGCGACGTGCCTCAGGACGGTTCCGTCGCGGTCGAGGAGTCGGCCTGCCGTGGAGCCCTGGAGTGCCTTGCCGCCGGTGATGGATGCCGGCGAAGGGGCGGCTGCACAGGCGGCCGGCACCGCGGCCGACGGCTGCAGTGGTGCCGCACCGCACCCGTCACCATGACGGTCGGCCGGGCGCACGGTCCAGGACCCCTGGGCAGCCGCCCCGTAGGCGTCCGGTTCTACCGACGCTCGAGCGAGCCCCGAACGAATGCGGCCTGGCCGACATGCTGCAGGTCGTCCGCGATGACGCTGATCAGCCGGACGCCGAGGGTGACCGGCGGCGACCAGGCCTCGTCCACGACGCGTTCCAGCGACCTGGCGTCCAGCCCACGGATGAAGTCGACGCTCCGCCCGTGGACCGCGTCGTGGTAGCCGAGCAGCAGTTCTGGCGAACCCACCTGCACGGACGCGACCTGTTCACTGCTGTGCCCGTATCCGGTGGCTCCCTCCTCGAAAGGCAGGTCGAATCGGGCGGCCCAGTCCTGGGAGAACCAGACCTGTTCCACATCGAACGCGTCCGAGACATGGTCGTCCTGAATCCGGGTGAGGTGCCACACCAGCCATGCGATCGAGTTGGCGCCCTCGTCGAGCCGCACGTGCAGGTCGTCGGCGGAAAGACCCTCGACCGCCGAGTGCACCGATTCCTGGACTCGTGTGAACGCATCCGCCAAAAGGTCCGCGCTTTTCATGCGATCACCATCGCCGCTTCCGCACCTGGGCCCTGCCATCGACACGCGTCGATGAGCGCCGCCGGTCCGGCGCCGGTCGTCCCGTCAGTGCCGTCCGCACCGGCGCCGCCGACGCCGGGTCGTGCACCCGCCTCCCCAGCGTGAAGCCGCGCCCAGGAAGCCGATCCCCATCCCCAGCATCCACGAGTCCTTGGCCAGCGGGATGCCGATCTGCGTAGGTCGCAGACTGCCGGGCTCCCGCATTCCGGGGATCCGGAGGTACAGGCCGACCAGCCCGCCGGAGAACCCGGTCAGGGCAAGTCCGGCCAGTGGGGTCGGAACGAAGGGAGCAAGCAGTGTTCCGCCGACCGCGATCTCCGACCAGGCGAGCAGCCGGGTGAAGCGCTGTGCGTCCAACTTCTTCAGGAACGGGTAGGCCACGCAGGCCGTGCCGTGCACGCCCGCGGCCGTCTCCTCGTCCGCTTTCAGTTTGCTCAACCCTGAGTTCAGGATGAACGCTCCAGTGGCAAGGCGCGGGGCCACATCGCGTGTTTCCACTTTCATGATCATGAGAGTCTCCGTCGATCAGCTGCTCGGCCCCTCGTCGACCTTAGCCAGAAGGCGGCAAAGGCGCCTCGCGGAGAGGTTCCGCCTCTCGGTGCTGGATCACGCGTGCCGTCTCTGCCCGGGCGCCCATCGGTGTCGCTTCGGCCGCGTGCCGCGCGTTCCGCCGTTCGCAGGAAAGCGGAACCCCCGGGGGAACGACGTGTCCGCCGAGGCGGGTCGTTCGAGTGCGGGGGCTCCGCCGACCAGTGGGTGCGTCATTCAGGTCGTCGCGTGAGCCGGAGGCGCCTGCGCACCGGGACTTACCGGCGAGCCGGCCCGCCGGTGCGCAGGCGCGATCGACGCGTGCGGTCAGCCCGCGTTCTTGACGAACTCGGTGGTGTAGGTCTTGTCGAGGTCGACCTTGGCGTTCTTCAGGTTCGGGTTGAAGGACTTCAGCACGCGCTCGACGGTGGCGGGGCCGTCCGCGGGCATGACGCCGTCCGTGGTGAACATGGGCAGCGTGCTCTTGATGGCCTGCGCGTAGAGAGCCGTGCCGCCGCCCTGCGCGTAGTCGGCGGGCATCTTGGCCGCGATTTCGTCGGCGCTGTGCGTAGACATCCACTTCAGCGTCTTGACGAAGGCGTTGGCCAGCTTCTGGACGGTTTCCTTGTGGCTGTTCACCCACTCGGTCTGCATGTAGAGGCTGGAGGAGGGGTAGAGCCCGCCGAGCGCCTGCTTGGAGCCTTCCGGGGTGCGCATGT
Organism: Streptomyces sp. NPDC048411; assembly: GCF_040704695.1. Lineage (NCBI taxonomy): Bacteria > Bacillati > Actinomycetota > Actinomycetes > Kitasatosporales > Streptomycetaceae > Streptomyces > Streptomyces sp. NPDC048411. Next base: position 15,178 of record NZ_JBEZKL010000044.1, on the reverse strand, counting down.
CGATGAGAATCTTGCCGAGCTTCTTGTCCAGGATGGTGGCGACGGTCGGGTCGGTGGTCATACCGCCCTGGATGGAGCCTTGCTGGAGGGCGGAGATGAAAGTCTGCCCCGCTCCGACCGCGACGGGTGTGAACTGACTGGTCTGCACACCGCTGTTGACGGCGAGGTACTTCGTAAGGAAGTCGGTCGAGGAGCCGATGCCCGTCACTCCGAGCTTCTTGCCCTTGAAGTCCTTCGCCGACGTGATGTCGCCCGCCGCCTGGTTGGAGACGATCTCGACTTCGCCGGGAGCGTGTGAGAACTGCACGACCGACTCGACCTGCTTGCCCTTCACCTGAAGGTCGAGGGTGTGGTCGTAGAAGCCGACGGTGCCCTGCACATCACCGGAGACCAGGGCCGTCTCGGCCTGGACGCCCGCGGGCTCGGTCAGAAGCTGGACCGAGACCCCTTCGTCCTTGAAGTAGCCCAGGCGCTCGGTGAGCATCGCGGGCAGGTAGATGACCTTGTCGAGGCCTCCCACCATGATCTTGACCTTGACGTCCTTGTCGCCGGAGGCGGAAGTGGAGTCTCCGCCACATGCGGTCAGAGTGGTCAGGGCGAGTGCGCCTGCGACGGCGGCGGCCGAGATCCGGGTGTATCTACGCATCAGTTTCACGTCCTTGTGAAGAAGTAAATGGGATGGCGGGCGGTGTCAGCGTGAGGTGTCGGCGTCAGCGGGTTTCCAGCGGAAGAGCCGCTTCTCGAGGAAGGTCAACAACCCTTCGGCCAGCAGCGCGACGATCGCCAGGATGACCATGGCGGCATAGACACCGGCGGCGTTGAAGGTGCCCTGGGAAGCGGCGACCAGCAGCCCGAGACCCTTGGTGGCGCCGATGTACTCGCCGACGATGGCGCCGATGAGCGCGAAGCCGAAGCTCACGTGCAGGCTGGTGAAGATCCATGACGTGGCCGAGGGGATGACCACCTGGAAGGTGACCTGGCGGTTGCTGGCCCCCAGGATGCGGGAGTTGGCGACGAGGTTGCGGTCCACCTCCCTGGCGCCCTGGAAGGCGTTGAAGAAGACGGGGAAGAACACGAGGACGACCGCGGAGGCCACCTTCGAGGCGGGGCCGAGGCCGAACCAGATCAGAAAGATCGGGGCGAGCACGATGCGCGGCAGGGCGTTGAGCACCTTGATGTACGGGCCCAGGACATCGGCGGCGAAGCGGATCCGGCCCAGCGCGATACCGAGCAGCACACCGGCGATCACGCCGATGACCCAGCCGAGCAGCGCTTCGTAGAGCGTGTACCAGATCTGCTCCCACAAGGAGCCCTGGGCGGTGCCGTCGACGACCCAGGTGCGGATCTGGTCCCAGATCTTCGACGGCATGGAGAAGTTGAACGGGTCGATGACCGCGGTCCGGGCCATCCACTCCCACAACCCGATGACCGCGAAGAGCAGTGCGATCCGGCTGCCGAGCACCAGGAACCTGCGGTTGCGGCTGGCCCGCGCTCTGGCCTGGGTCCGCTCGGTCTTGGTCACGGCGGCGCTCGCGGTGATGGAATCAGGCGACATGGAGAGCACCCCTCTCGCGGGTGATGCGAACCTCTTCGCCGAGCGAGGACCAGATCTCCCGGTAGATCTCGAGGAACCGGGGCTCCAGACGCACCTGTTCGACCTTGCGCGGGCGGGGCAGGTCGATTTCGAAGACCTCCTTGACGGTGGCCGGTCCCGCGGTCATGACCACGACTTTGTCGGCCAGCGCTATGGACTCCTCCAGGTCATGGGTGACGAAGACGACGGAGGCGCCGGTCCCGGCCCACAACTCCAGCAGTTCGTCCGACATCAGTGCCCGGGTCTGCACATCAAGTGCGGAGAAGGGCTCGTCCATGAGCAGGATCTCGGGATCGTTGACGAAGGTGGCCGCGAGCGCGACACGCTTGCGCTGCCCCCCGGACAGCTGGTGGGGATAGCGGTCCTCGAAGGAGGACAGGCCGACCCGGGCAAGCCACTCCCGGGCTCGTTCCTTCGCCTCGGGCTTCGGTACGCCCCGGAAGCGGGGACCTGCCATCACGTTGGAGAGCACGGTGCGCCAGGGGAAGACCGCATCCTGCTGGAAGACGAAGCCGACCTTGTCGCCGATGCCGCGCACCGGCTCACCGGCCACCAGCACCTCGCCCTCGGTGGGCTCCTCCAGGCCGCTGACCAGGGTCAGCGTGGTCGATTTGCCGCAGCCGGTAGGTCCCACCACGGCAACGAACTCACCGCGTCCGATCGTGAGGTCCAGATCTCGTACGGCGGTGTGGAGCGCCCCCGACGGAGTCCGGAACGCTTTGCTCGCCCCCCGCAGCTCGATGGCGGGGCTCGTTTCGCTGTTCATGGGGCGGGACGCTAGGCGCGTCCCGGCCACGGCGGCACCCTTGCGCTCACAACTCCGGCTTCTGCCCATAACCCGCGGTTCTGCTCGTTCTGCTCACGCTCACAGCACGAAAGCGCTACGAGGACTAGTCAGAGGCGGCAGCGGCGTTTACGTTGCGTTCACACAAGGCAAAACGGAGCTTCGGGTTCCAAGCTGGCGGAAGGGCAGAGGACGAACGCATGCGGATTCACTGGCCCCGCCGTGTCTTCGCGCAGGTCCTGCTCACACAGGTGGCCATCACGACCGGGGTGGTCATGCTCGTCACCGGGCTCTTCCTTGCCCCGCTCAGCCACCAGCTGGACGACCAGGCGATGCGTCAGGCCCTGTCCATCGCCCAGACCACTGCCGCCGAACCCGGGCTGGTGCACCAGCTGACGAGCACCGAGCCCAGCCCCAACGGTCCGGTACAGGCCGAGGCAGAGCAGATCCGGCAGGCCACCGATGCGCTCTACATCGTGGTCATGGACACCCGCGGGGTCCGCTGGTCGCACACCGACACCCGACAGATCGGCAAGCACGTCTCCACCGATCCCAGCACGGCCCTGGCCGGCCGGGAAATCATGCAGATCGACAACGGAACCCTGGGCCGCTCAGCGCGCGCGAAGGTCCCCCTCCGCGACAGCCGCGGGACCATCGTCGGTGCCGTCTCGGTGGGCATGGCCTACGACAGCGTCCGCGAGCGCCTGCTCGGAACCATTCCCGGGCTTCTGCTCTACGCGGGGGCTGCGCTTGCCGCAGGGGTGCTTGCTGCCCTGGCCCTCTCGCGACGCCTGCAGCGCAGCACGCACGGACTGGCCTTCGCCGACATCTCAGCGCTGCTGGACGAGCGCGAGGCCATGCTGCACAGCATCCGCGAAGCAGTTCTCGCCCTCGATGCCCGGGGGCGGATCCGTCTGCTGAACGACGAGGCGCAACGCCTGCTGGAACTGACCCAGGACGCCGTCGGACGTTCGCTGGGCGAGGTGCTGCCCCCAGGCCGTGCGGCAGAGGTGCTGGCCGGGCAGGTCGACGGCGCGGACCTGCTCACCGTCTGCAGGGGACGCGTGCTGATCGCCAACCGCATGCCGACCGGTGACGGCGGCGCTGTGGTCACCCTGCGCGACCGCACCGAACTGGAGCTGCTCGGCCGCGAACTGGACTCCACGCACGGCCTTCTCGACGCGCTCCGCGCCCAGGACCACGAGCATGCCAACCGGCTCCACACCCTGCTCGGGCTGCTGGAACTCGGGAGGCACAACGCGGCGATGGAGTTCGTCGTGGAGGTGGCCCATGGTCAGCGGGCGTCGGCGGAGCAGGTCGCGGAACGCGTCAATGACCCCCTGCTGTCCGCTCTGCTGGTGGGCAAGTCGGCCATCGCGGCAGAGCGGGGCGCAACGTTGTGCATCTCCCCCGGCACCCTGCTTCCCGACGTGGTGGTGGACCCGCGCGATCTGGTGACCGTCCTGGGCAACCTGATCGACAACGCGCTGGACGTCGCTTCCGTCATCGAAGTCGAGCTCTTCGCGGAGGGCACCACAGCGGTCCTGCGGGTCAGCGACAACGGCCCTGGCGTAGCGCCCGATCTGCGCGAACAGATTTTCACCGAGGGCTGGTCCACCAAGGAGTCCCCCGCGCATCGGGGCCGTGGGCTCGGCCTGGCACTGGTACGCCGTCTCGCGGAGCGTTACGGCGGCGTGGCCCGCGTCAGTGCCAAAGCCGGCGGTGGCGCGGTCTTCACCGTTGTCCTGCCCGAGACACTCGCCGTCCGGAAGCTGACCGAAGTGGGAGAGTTTCAATGATCGACGTCCTCGTGGTGGACGACGACTTCCGTGTGGCCGAGATCAACTCGGCGTACGTGGCCAAGGTGCCCGGCTTCCGCGTCGTCTCTCGCGCGCACACCGCCGCCCAGGCACTGTCTGTGCTCGAGCGCGAGCATGTCGACCTCATACTGCTCGATCACTATCTTCCGGACGAGACGGGATTGACGCTCGTACGGCGACTTCGCCAGCGCGGCCACACGGCAGACGTGATCATGGTGACGGCCGCTCGGGATGTCACGACTGTGCAGACCGCCATGCGCTACGGCGCCCTGCAGTACCTGGTCAAGCCCTTCAGCTTCGGCGGTCTGAAGTCCAAGCTGGAGAGCTACGCTGCCCTGCGCCGCACTCTCGCAGGCGTGGGGAGCGGCCGGGGCGAGGCCGGGCAGGAGCAGGTCGACCAGATCTTCGGGGCGCTTCGTACTCCGCAGGCCGCTGCCGCGGCCGGCCTGCCCAAAGGGCACTCCGCGCCCACCGCCGACGTCATCCGCCACGTCCTGTCGGCAGCCGACGAACCGCTGTCGGCACACGAGGTCGCTGTCCGCGCCGGATTGAGCCGCTCCACGGCCCAGCGATACCTCAAGTATCTGGAGAGTGCGGGTCGCATCAGACTCAGTCTCAAGTACGGCGACACCGGCCGACCGGAACACCGCTACGCGTGGGCCAGGGCAAGCTGAGCTCCTCTAGGGCAGACGCGGCACGCTGTCGACCAGGCGACGTGTGTACGGGTGCGCGGGAGCACCCAGCACCTGTCCGGTTTCGCCCTGTTCAACAATGCGGCCGCTCTCCAGGACGGCGGTGCGTTCGCACAGCGAGGCCACTACCGACAGGTCGTGGGAGACCATGACGAGAGTCAGGCCCTGCTCCTGCTTCAACTCGTTCAGCAGGTCGACGACTTTGACCCGGGTCGTGACGTCGAGTGCGCTGACGGGTTCGTCGGCGAGCAGCACCCGCGGGTCGCACACGGTCGCGCGCGCAATCGCGATGCGCTGGCGCTGGCCGCCGGAGAACTCGTGCGGATAGCGCTCGGCGGCGTCGGCCGGGAGTCCGACCCGTTCCAGGGCTTCGGCCACCTTGGGCGCGGCCGTGCTCCGGCTGTCGATACCGAGGGAGCGCAGTGGTTCGGACACGATGCTGCCGACGCGCCGACGCGGGTCCAGCGACGAGTACGGATCCTGGAAGACACACTGCACACTGCGCCGGAAACGCCGCATCTGCTGTCGGTCGCGCGGTTTCAGCTCGTCGCCGTCGAACCGGACGGTGCCGGAGGTCGCCCGGGCGAGCCCGAGCAGCAGCCGCAGCAGAGTCGTCTTGCCCGCTCCCGATTCGCCGACGAGGGCAAGGCTGTGCCCGGTCTCGACGGTGAAGGAGATGTCCTCGACGACGGGTGCGGTGTGTCCCCGGTAGGCGAAGGAGGCTCCGTTCAGCTCCAGTACGGGCGTCATCACGCGTTCCTCAGGTCAAGAGCCGATTCCAGCTGCCGCGCGCTCGCCACCAGCGCCTTGGTGTACTCCTCACGCGGCTCCCGCACGATCGTGCGGACGTCGCCCTCCTCCACGGCGCGGCCGTCCTTCATCACCACGACGCGATCGGTGACCTTGGAGACGACTGCGAGGTCGTGGCTGACGAAGAGAACGGCCATGTCCCGTTCCCGTACGAGGGTGTCGAGCAGGTCGAGCATGTCGGACTGCACGGTGACGTCGAGCGCGGTCGTCGGCTCGTCCGCGATGAGCAGCTTCGGGTCGCATGCCAGTGCCATGGCGAGCGCGACGCGCTGCCGCTGCCCGCCGGAGATTTCGTGCGGGAAGGCGCGGGCGATGCGGTCGGGCGCGGGCAGCCGCACCTGCTCCAGCGCGTCCATGACGGCCCGCTTCAGTTCGGCGCCCCTCAGCCCTCGTCTTCTGCCCAGCGGTTCGGCGATCTGCCTGCCGACGCGCATCAGCGGATCGAGTGCGGTGAGCGGCTCCTGGAAGACGATGGCGGCGTCCCGGCCGCGTACGCCGGTGAGCCGCTTCTCGCTCGCGCCCACGATCTGGGTGCCGGCGAGTTCGACACCGCCGGTGGCCGTCATGCCGTCGGGCAGCAGGCCGAGCACGGCGAGGGTGGTCAGCGACTTCCCGGAGCCCGACTCTCCGATGAGGCCGAGTCGTTCGCCGGGTGCGATGGTCAGCGAGAGGCCGTCGACGAGCGTGCGCCCGTCTGCCGTACGGATCCCGAGGTCGCGCACGTCGAGGATGTTCATGCGCGCCTCCGTCGGGCCGCCGGGTCGAGGGTGTCGCGCAGTCCGTCGGCGATGAGGTTCACGCCGATGACGAGCAGGACGAGCAGGATGCCGGGGGCGAGCGCGCCGGCCGGGGCCGTGGTGAAGGTGGCCTGCGCCTCCTGGAGCATGCGGCCCCACGAGGCGTTGGGCGGCGGTGCTCCCAGACCCAGGTAGGACAAGCCGGCCTCGGCCAGCACCGCGAGCCCGAACTGGAGAGCCAGGTTCACCACGAGCGTCGGCCAGATGTTGGGCAGCACATGCCCGGCCACGATCCGCGGCCACGAGGTGCCGGACGTGCGCGCGGCCGTGATGTAGTCCTGCGCCAGGATCCGCTTGACCAGGATCCGCACGAGCCGTCCCACGACCGCGCTCTGCGCGAGGCCGATCGCCAGCACGGCCGACCCCAGTGTGGCCGAGTGGGCGGCGACGATGAGCATCGCCAGCAACAGCGTCGGGAAGGCAATCAGGATGTCGAGGAACGCGGAGAGCGTGTCGTCCAGCCAGCCCTGGGCGAACGCGGCCAGCACCCCCAGCGTGACGCCGACCGCGGCCGCGATGAGGACCGAGCCCAGGCCCGCCTCGAAGGCGACCCGGGAGCCGGTCATCAGCTGGGTGAACAGATCACGGCCGAGCTTGTCGGTGCCCAGCAGATGTCCCGCGCCGGGGCCCGTCAGCCGTCCGCCGGATGTGTCGTCGGCGGCGTACGGGACCCAGAGGGCCGAGACCAGCGCAAGCAGAGCGATCAGGCCGGCCAGTACGCATCCGACGCTCAAGGTGTACGAGCGCTTCGTCGACTGCTTCATCGGGTACCTCCCGAGAGCCTGCCCCGCAGCCGCGGGTCGATGATCCGCTGCACGAAGTCGGCCGCGAAGCCGATGATCAGCACCGCGAGCGTGGAGACGAACAGCACGCCCTGGATCACCGGATAGTCGTGCTGTGCGATGCCGGTCGCGAGCAGTGAGCCGAGGCCGGGAAGCGCGTACACCGACTCCACGACGACCGCGCCCAACAGTGTGGACGCCAGCTCGATGCCGAGGATCGAGATCACCGGTACCGAGGCGTTGCGCAGCCCGTGCCGCCACATGGCCTGCCCGAACGACGAGCCCAGCGCTCGCGCGGTACGCAGATAGTCGCTGTCCAGTACGTCGAGCGTGGCCGACCTGACGTAGCGGATCAGTGAGGCGCTCATCACGAGTGCGATGGTGATGACGGGCAGGGTGAGTGAGCGGATCGCCTCGGACGGCTGGGACCAGCCGTCCTGCGGGAAGCCGCCCGCGGGAAGCCAGCCGGCGTTCAGGGCGAACACGGCGATGAGAATCATCCCGAGCCAGAACACGGGCACGGCGATGCCCAGTTGGGAGACTCCACTGAGCAGCGCGCCGTACCAGGTCCCGCGCCGGTGCGCAGCCACGAAGCCGACCGGGACGGCGATGAGGACTGCCAGGACGAACGCGGCGAGCGTGAGCGGGATGGTGACGTTCAGCCGCGAGCCGACCTCGGGCGCGACCGGCAGCGAGCTGACGAACGACGTACCGAGGTCACCGCTCGCCAACTGCCCGATCCAGTGCACGAACTGTTCGGGCAGCGGCTTGTCTGAGCCGATGGAGTGCCGCGCCGCCGCTATCTGCTCGGGGCTGGCGCCCACCGAGGTGAGCGCGTTGGCGGGGTCGCCCGGCAGCATCCGCAGCAGCACGAACAGGACCACGCTCGCGAGCGCCAGCGACACCAGCAGGAAGGCGAGACGGCGCAGGAGATACCGCGCCATCAGCCCTTCTCGATGTCGTAGGCGAAGAACTGCGAGTTGAGTCCGTTGACCGGGTACCCCGAGAGCTTGCTGTTCGCCACGACGATCTGCGGGTACAGGTACAGCCAGTCGCTGGCCGCGTCCTCGGCGGTCCGGCGGTTGACCTTCTTCAGCAGCTCGGTCTGCTCAGCCGTGCCGGAGGCCTGCTCGGCCTGTTCGACCCACTTCGTGACCTGCTTGTTGTCGTAGCCCCAGTAGAAGTCGGGGTTGCCGTACCAGACCAGGTCGCGGTCGTTGACGTGTTCCTGGAGCGTGGCCGTGAAGTCGTGGTTCTTGTAGACCTTCGTGTACCACTCGTCCGGCGTGATCGTGTTGATCTTGACAGTGATGCCGACCTTGGCGAGCTGCGACTTGATGAAGGTCGCCGCGGTCGGGTGCGGGTCGTAGTTCGGGGTGTCGAGGGTGAAGGTGAAGCCGTTCTGGTATCCGGCCTCGTCGAGCAGCTTCTTGGCGCGCGCGGTGTCGTAGCCGTTGACCTTGGTGAGGTCCTCGTACCAGGGGTCGGTGGGCGGCACCATCGAGCCGATGAGCTTGCCGTAGCCGCCCCAGACCGACTCCAGGAGCTTCTTGTCGTCGATGGCGGCGGAGACGGCCTGGCGGACCTTGACGTCCGTGAACGGCTTGGCCTTGTCGTTGAAGGCGAGGAGCAGCTTGGTCGTCGAATCGCCGTTGTTGACCTTGTAGTTCTGGTTGCTCTTGAACTGGTCGAGGGCGTCGGGCGACTGCTCGCTCGTGACGACGTCCACGGCGTTGGTCAGGAGCGCGTTGTTCAGTGCGGTCGCGTCCTTGTAGTAGTGGAAGACGACCTGCTTGTTCTTGGCAGCTTCACCCCAGTAGCCGGCGAACCGGTCGAGGCTGAGAGCGGAGCCGTGGGTCCACTTGTCCAGCCGGTACGGGCCGGTGCCGTCCTCGCTCGTCTTGAGGCCCTCCGCCGCGGAGTTGATGATCCACACGTAGGAGAGGTTGTAGACGAAGGAGATCGACTTCTTCGACAGGTGGACCTTCACCGTGCGCGCGTCCGGTGTCTCGAAGGACTTGATGACCTCGAGATTGCTCTTGCGCGCGGACTGCGAGTCCTTGGTGATCACCTTCTCCAGGCTGTACTTGACGTCCTGGCTGGTGAGTTTCTTGCCGCTGTGGAACTTCACGCCGTCGCGGAGGGTGAAGGTGTACGTGAGTCCGTCGTCACTGACCTTGTAGTCCTGGGCGAGCAGGTTCTCGACCTTGCCGTCGTCGGTGAGCTTGAACAAACCCTCGTACACATTGCCGTTGAGCGCCTCGGTGACGCCCTGACCACCGCCCGCGGTGTTGTCGAGATTCTGCGGCTCGTAGAGCGAACCGATGTTGACCGTGGCGTTCTTGTCGTACGCCCCTCCCGCGGCGCCGCCCCCGTTGGAGCCCCCGCCGCAGGCGGTGAGGGTCAGGGCGAGGGCAGCGGCGGTGGCGCCGCCGTACAGGGAGGTCTTCTTGATGCTCATCAGGAGAATGCGCTTTCGTGCTGCGAGGCGGGAGTGCGAGGGGGGTGATCAGTGCTGCGCGAGGAAGCCGTCGCGGAAGACGGGGCGCTTCTCACCGGCCTCGACGGGCAGGTGGAAACGGTTCTGCCGCGGCGGCATCGGACAGTTGTACTGGTCGGAGAATCCGCAGGGCGGCACAAAGGCGCGGTTGAAGTCGAGAAGGACACGGCCTTCGCCGACGTGGGTGACGAAGAGGAAGCGCCCGGCGCCGTAGGTGGTGTCGCCGTTGGTGGGGTCACCGAAGACGAGCAGCAGGGTGCCGTCGTCGTCGAAGGCGCTCAGCGTGTAGTCCCGGCCGTCCAGGGTGAGCACGATGTCTCCGGGCACGGCGAGGTCACGGGTGCCGCCGTTGTCCCGGATGTGCTCGAACCCGACCCGCCGGGCACCGGGCACCGGGGTGTACGAAGCCTCCAGCACCCAGGCCGGGTCGTACGGGAAGACATCGGTGTGATCGAAGTTCTGGATCGCGGGCGACTGCGCGTCCCAAAAGCGCAGACCGTGCTCGGGACCCCCGGTGACGAAGTCGGTGCGCTCGACTGTGGTGACCGTCACCGTCTCCGGCTGTCCGGCACGGGCCGCATCGAGGTCGGGGCGCTCACCGGCGGGGGCCCAGCGGGTCTCGACGAGAGCGAGGTTCCCCGCGGGCGAAGTGACCGAGCGGCGCCGCTCGGCGCGCCATGCCTCCCAGTCCGCGGCGGGGTCGGTCGGCTGATCCGGGACGGCGGCGTGGGACACGGCTTTACTCATTCACGTAGAAGATCGCTGGCTGCCACACGTCGAATGTCACACTGCGTGAAGTTCAGCCCAAAGGACCTTCTTTATCTTCCATAAGGCGAGCTAATGTCAAATTGGACTGCATAGTGAGACCGGGGCGGGAGCCGCAGGTCAGCCTGGCCATCGGCAGGCAGGCATCGAATCCGAACCGCTGTCGATGTCACAGTCGCCCCCGGCCGACCGAATCGACAGCGCGCGCACACCGAGGGTGACCTGAGCCCCGCCCTCGTCGATGCCGAACATGCCCGCCGCCCGCCGTCGTCTCCGCGTCCCTCCAACCGGGTCCCGCCATCCCCTGCGGCGCGGCCGGATGCGGCCTCGCCTCCGTCCGGCGTTCCTGCCGATGCGAATCACACCATCATCTGACTCACCATCAAGAAGCTTGCTGCGGAACTCCTTGGAGGCAGGAGCAGCGTTCGGCGCGCGCGACTGCTCGCATGGGCCGGGAACGCAGGCAACGGGGTACGAGCGCAACGAGAGGCGGTCCCCGCCAGGGAGACACGCCTTTCGACGGGTGTCAGGCATGCCGTCACCGCCGGTTCGCAGCCTGGCGCGCATCTCGTACCGCGCGAATCGCCCGCCGGGCCGGTGGACGCATGTCGGCGATGCTCGGCATGCGGCGTGCGGCCTGCCGGAGCACGCTGGTCCTGAGGCTGCTTGTCTCCTCGACCGGCAGCCTGCCAGGAAAGGGGTGGCAGCCATGTTCGCGAGGCTGAGCACCTATCAGGGTTCACCGGTTCCCGCGGAGGGAAACCTGACCGCGAACTGGGAAGCGATTCTCGAGCAGATCCGAAAGGATTCCGGCTTCCGGGGCGTGTACTACCTCGTCGACCGAGCCTCCGGGAAGGCCACGTCCCTGACGCTGTGGGATGACGAGCAGGCCATGCAGGCCAGCGAGGGCCGGGCCACCCGGCTCCGCGAGGAAGTCGCCCACAGGGAAGGCCAACGGATTGTCTCGGTCGAGCGCTTCGAGGTGGGATTCGGCCACGTGGAGCCGTAGCGGTCAGCGGTCCGGATGTCGACCGCGCCGCACAGTCGCCGGGCCGACACTCACGGGCGACGGCCCATGACAGGTTGCGCGAGCGCCCGGATCCGTGCCCTGCCACCGCCGATTCGGGATCCACTCCTTCGCCGATACATCCGGGGAGCGACGCTGAGCCATTCGTGTTGTGATCGAAGACGGAGGGGAAATGCTGTCGAGGACGGAGGAAATCATGGCTGCCAAGCTGCGAGCGCGAGACATCATGTCCAGTGGCGTACAGTGCGTCGGCGCGCACCAGTCACTGCTCGATGTGGCGACAATGATGCGCGATCTCAACGTCGGTTGCCTGCCCATCTGCGGCGACAACAACAGGCTCACCGGCTTGATCACCGACCGTGACATCGTCATCACGTGTTGCGCCGAGGGCGTCGACCCAGCGACCGTGCAGGCCGGGTCCCTCAGCGCCAAGGTCCATTGGATCGATGCCGAAGCGGATGCCTCCGAGGTCCTGACGACCATGGAGGAACATCAGATCAAGCGGCTGCCGGTGATCGATGTCCAGGGCGGCCACCGCTTGGTCGGCATGATCACGGAGGCCAATCTCGCGAAGAACCTGAGCGACGCACAGATCGCCGAGTTCGCGAGCCGCGTGTACGCGACCGCTTAGACGTCCGGTCAGTAGGACTGTCCGACGGTGGCGTCGGCGAGCACGGAGCCGTCAGCGGTGAGCAGGCGGACGCTGGTGACCGGCGCCGTGCCGGCGGGGTAGGGCGCGCCCCAGGCGCCGTAGCCCTCCTTGCTGAGGTTGAAGGAACCGACCTGGACGGTGGAGCCATCGGCTCGTTGCACCTCGCACCGGACGGTGCCGGAGTGTCCTTCGGCGTCCACTGCCATGTACAGCCAGGGCGAGGCTCCGGTGTAGAGGAAAACCTGCCCGCGCGACTCGCCCCCGTGGGCGAGTCGGGCGGTGAGCAGCTGCGGCTGCACCGGAGAGACGATCGGCGCGACCGGGGCGGGACGGCCGACGGATGCGCCGAGCACCCAACCACCGCCACCCAGGGCAAGGCCCGCCGCGGCTGCGGCCGCAGCGAGGGCGAAGCGACGCCACCGTACGCGCCGGAGCGGTCGTCGCCCGGAGGGCAGTCCCAGCCGGTCGATCACCCTGTCCTCGAAGCCGACCGGCGGTTCGCTTCCCGGGACAAGATCCAGCAGTGCATCCGCCGTGACCACCAGCTCGTGGATGTATTCGCGGCAGGCGGGACAGTGCTCCAGGTGGTCCATCGCCCCGGCCCGCTCCTTGGCGGGCAGAACGCCGAGCGCCAGCTCCGCACCGATCTCCCGGAGCTGCTCACAGGTGAATCCACGGGCATCAGTCATCGTGGTCCGCCTGCCTGGTTGCGAGGGACGCGCGGAGCTTTCCCATGGCTGCCCTGATCCGGGTCTTGGCGGTACCGAGCGGGATCTTCTCGAAATCGGCGACCTGCTGAGCCGTCATCCCGTAGATGCCGGCCATCACCAGAGCACGTGCCTGATCGCGCGGCAGCGCGGCAACCGCTCGACGTAGTTCCGCTGCGGCTTCGGCGGAGAGCGCCTGCCGCTCCGGCGTGCTGGTGACGGTCTCCATCATGTTCTCCAGGTCTGTGGGGTCGACTGGAGTGGTCTTGCGGGCACGTACGGCGTCGATCGCAAGGTTATGTGCGATGGCCGCCAGCCAGGTGGGCACCGATCCCCGGCGCGGGTCGTAGACCTGAGCGTGTCGGCAGGCGCGCTCAAAGGTCTGCTGCGCGATGTCCTCGGCGAGCTGGATGTCTCCGACCACAGCGACGGCCACGCCGAAAACCCGGCGCTGGAACCGCCGAACGAAGGCCACGGCGACCTCGGGATCGCCGGTCATGAGGCCGGCCAGCAGCGCTTCGTCGGGCACCCGCTCCAGGGGAATGCCAATCCTGCGCATACTCCCTACGTAACACGAGCCCCCAGGGATTGCCTCCGCCCGGCAACCCTCGGCGCTGCCGGAGAACTGGGACAGAGCCCGCGTCGCGGTCCATGTACTGGAGCCTCCTGGCGCGAACGCGCCACGCCGACTCGCCCGGACCGGGCCGATCATGAACCCTTGGCCCGGCAGCACCGTAGGTAACACAGGCACGCTCTTACGAATGACAGTGGCCGACCGGTCCCAGAACCGGAAGGCTGGGCGGGCACCGGAAGCGCCCCGGCGTGGCCCGGTCCGCAGCCCCTGCGAGAAGCACGGCGGCGTCGGCCGCCTCAGACCCCTGGAGTCGTGATGACGTCTCGCACGACCCACCTCGCACTGCGCGGGACCGCGGCGTTCTGCGCCCTGGCCAATGCGGTGATCCATCTCTCGCTGGTCCCCTCCCACCTGGAGGAGATGCCCTACATCGGCGTCCTGTTCCTGGTCGGCAGCGTGGTGATGCTCTGCGTCGCCGCGGGACTCGTCCTTCAGAGGCAACCGGTCGGCGTCTGGCTCATCGGGGCAGCTACCAGCATGGGCATGATCATCGGATTCCTGCTGTCCCGCACCGTCGGGTTGCCGGACTATCGCGAAGCCGGCTGGGAGCCACCGTACGGCGTCCTGTCCCTGCTGGTGGAAGGCATCTTCGTTCTCACCTTTCTGGCCTGGCTCAAGGAGGGCGGCGCCGGGCGGGTTGCGGATCTGCGACTCCGAGAAGCTCCCCGCATGAAGGCTCCGCCGGCGCGCTTGCCGTAAACGGGGACACGGCCCCGCTTCGTCACCTCCGACGCCTTCACGGAGTCCGCTCGCGCACGTACAGGTGTGCACATTTCTGCCACTTTGCGAAGTTGTTACCTGTGCGGGTGGTGCACCCCTGAACGCGGTCGTAGCGTCGATACCGGAACAACCGTTGAGAAGGGGCCGGCAGCGCCGTCCAGTGTCTGCTCCGAAGTCGCGGATCGCACCCCGGGGCGGACCAGGCGGTACAAGTAGGCCAGATGGGCTCGGAGAGAGACGGCTGGGAGCGGACATGCAGAGACACAAGCTGAAGGCAGCGGTATTGATCTGTGCCGCGGCATCGCTCGCAACAGCGGTCGCACCGGCATCCGCTTCCACAAGGACACGGTCACCCGCCGACGTGGTGATCGTCGACTGCTTCTCGCATCCTCAAGTACGCCCGAACGAGTTCTTGATCGCCTGCGGGGATGGCAACAGCATCCTCACCGCACTGCGGTGGTCGGACTGGAAACCGAATTTCGCCGCGGGCCGCGGGCTCAACGTGGTGAACGACTGCCAGCCGTACTGCGCCGCGGGCACGTTCCACCCCTACCCCGTGACCGTCAGGCTCGACCGCTCGGAGCCGCTGAACAAGAATCCTCACCAACGGCACTACACCCAGCTCCGCCTCGTCTTCACCGACAGCAGGCCCTCGGAGATGCCCAGAGTCGTGACATACCGGCTCTGGAACTGACGCCCCATCCCCTGACCGGCCATCGGCCATGGCGCCTCTCGGACACGCCCCGAGGGGCGCCTTCCCGTTTCATCGGCGTGCCCCCTCTCCGGAGCCAACAGCCCTCTAGGGCGTGTTTCGAAAGTAGCGTCGTCCGCCCGTAGGGCGGGCCAGGCGGCGTCTGGTGCGTGCGATCGCAAGGCGGAGGGTCGCCCCGATAC